>NZ_JAAHGT010000192.1 GCF_010672385.1 Okeania sp. SIO2F4 | reverse complement strand
TCACTTCAACAAATGTTTTATTTTTAACTTCATCAATATATAACTCCTCAGGACTCATTCTAGAAAAATCTGCTTTTAGGGATTACTTCTGACTTCTGACTTGCGCGTGGCGCTATATTCCCTTTTCTCTTTTAATCACGTTTCTGGATTTGTAATTTCTCCCATAAACAGAATAATGCCAGATTCGTTATCTCTAATAGCAAAAAAGAAGGGACGATTAACTAACATCTCAATAGGTCTACTTCTAGTTGATCCTTCCACCCTAGTAACAGCGGCTGCTTCTGTTCCTGTTTCATTCACTTCAACAAATGTTTTATTTTTAACTTCATCAATATATAACTCCTCAGGACTCATTCTAGAAAAATCTGCTTTTAGGGATTACTTCTGACTTCTGACTTGCGCGTGGCGCTATATTCCCTTTTCCCTTTTAATCACGTTTCTGGATTTGTAATTTCTCCCATAAACAGAATAATGCCAGATTCGTTATCTCTAATAGCAAAAAAGAAGGGACGATTAATTAACATCTCAATAGGTCTACTTCTAGTTGATCCTTCCACCCTAGTAACAGCGGCTGCTTCTGTTCCTTTTTCATTAACTTCAACAAATGTTTTATGTTTAACTTCATCAATATATAAATTTGGTGGAATAGGAAGCATTTTAGAAAAATCTGCTTCTTTGTAGTTAAAAGCTATTTCCATTCCTAAAGATTTCAGCACATCATTGAGAGTAACTTCATATTTGGTTTTAAATTTTGGCAACCCTAAATTAACTTTATTACCGCTCAACCGTTTCGTTCCATTTTCAAACTCAAACTGTTTCATCCAATTTTCCCAGTTTTTTTGATTGAAAACTTGATGAAATTTCTCTAAACCTACTCCTGGCTTTGGGAGAAATATATACATACTGACACGACGTTTTTTATAGGGCAAACTCACTGCTTGAAAATCTTGGTTTTCATAATATAAGTATCCTGATTCTTGAAACATAATTGGATGTTGTTTTTGAGTTCCATTGGCTAAATAAAAAGGCATCTCTTTAGTAGAATATTCTGAAAATGGTTGCTGCCAAGCAGCTTTAAAATAAATAGCATTTAACAATAGTATTACTGAATTAGGTTTGAGTTTTTTTCTTTGAATGATTCGATCGATTTTGCCTTCAGTTCTGTCTTTTACCCAATTATTGATAATTTTCGGACTTTCAGGATCGTTAAAGTCAATTTCCCTTACCTGACTCTGATAAAAATCTTGATTTACTTGCAGAAAACTTGGATAAAAAGATATTCCCTTTCTAGTCCAGATTGAGTTAGCAATATTTAATTTAATCTCGGGATTTAAACTATTTAATAAAATCCCTAAATCCTGATTTGCTTGATTAATTTCCTCTAAATTCATTCCCTGAAAGTTTAAAATTTTAGCCATAGCTTCTTGAGTTTTTCCAGCAGCGCCATTGTAGGTCATTGATAGAGCGATCGCTATACTAATAGGTGAGATAAAAATATTTTCGTTTGATGGGGATTTACGAATTTCTGAAAATAGTTTAAAACCAAATTTATTATAGGCATAAACTAATTTTATCATGGTATTTTCGTCTTCTGTTTGAGCTAATTTCTGCTGCTTCTGATTTGTATATTTATTGGTATCGAATTTCCGATTTCTGAAAATTGTTGTACTGCCAGGTAAGTTATAGACTCCCATAATTACAATTAAAATAATTGCTCCTAGAGATATTTTGGCAGAAATACCATAAAATTTATTGACAAGTTCTTTGAACATTCTTTTACTTCACTAGAGTTAATTACTAACAATTAAAATCAATATATTTTTCACAATTACTAACTTTTATGTAAAAAATTATTTACAGCGCTTTTCATTTAGAGACTGTTTGTCAAAGGAATATTAAATCCAGGCATAGGGTGGGTTAGGCGACAATACTTATGAGTCGCTACGCAAACTCTTAAGTGTCTGTCCTAACCCACCAAGTATACCGAATATTAAGCACTAACCACTGTCTTAATCTTTGCTTGTGTATTTACTCTCTTAAGTAGACCACAAAATTATTTTGAAGTAGGGAATAGGTCACAGGAAAATGCTTTTGGGTTACCTGTACTAACTGTAGTCTATCTAAGCTAAGACCCATTTAAAATGCGTCTTAGCAAGTCAGAAGGCGCGAAGTCAGAAGTCAGAATTAATAAGAGTTTTCTCTCAAGCAAGGCACATAATAATAAGTCGTTTAAATGCACAACAGCTTATGTAAAAAGCGTTATAAGAATACTATAGCAATTCCCAAAAAGGGCGAGGTACGCGCATTAGTTTGTTTTAGGGAATAGGAAATAGGAAAGAAAAAAGATAGATGTACCTCATTAGTCTGATAAATGCTATCTATAAAACAGACTTCTTGCAGAAGTCAGGAAATAGGGAATAGGGAGATGAAATTATTTATTTTAGATATTGAATT
This sequence comes from Okeania sp. SIO2F4, assembly GCF_010672385.1. Classification (GTDB taxonomy): domain Bacteria; phylum Cyanobacteriota; class Cyanobacteriia; order Cyanobacteriales; family Microcoleaceae; genus Trichodesmium. Next base: position 9,904 of record NZ_JAAHGT010000192.1, on the reverse strand, counting down.
GATTTAATTAAAACTTTTGCCAGATGTCTAACTTAGATCGTGTCCGGATAATTAGTGATAAAAAAACCTTCTCGTTTTTATACTTTATTTTTCCTCTATTACCTCCTGATGACTGAGGATTTCCTCTTTATTTATAACTGTTAATCCGAACATGATATTACTCTTAATTTTCTGGATTTGTAATTTCTCCCATAAACAAAATAGTGCCAGAATTATTATCTCTAATAGCAAAAAAAAAGGGACGATTAACTAACATATTTAAACTAGTTACCATCGCACTTGCTGCTCCTATAGCTATACTGGTAGCTGCTGCTGCTTCTGTTCCTGTTTCATTCACTTCAACAAATGTTTTATGTTTCATTTCATCAATATATAACTCTGGTGGAATAGAAGACATTCCTGAAAAATCTGCTGTCTTTATATCAAAAGCTATTTCCATTCCCAAAGTTTTCAATACATTATTGAGGGTAACTTCATATTCATTCTTAAATTTGGGTAAACTTAATGTGACTGTTTGAGATTCAAACTTTAGCATCCAATTTTCCCAATTTTCTTCATTTAAAGTTTGATGGAATTTTTCTAATCCTATTTCTTCTTTGGGGAGGAATACATACATACTCACGTGACCTTCTCCGTAAGGTAAACTAATGGCTTGAAAAGTTTGATTTTCATAATATGAATATTGAGATAATTTCAACATTGTTGGATGTTGTTTTTCTATTCCATTAGATAGATAAAAAGGTCGGTCTAGGGTAGAAAAATTATCAAATTCTTGTTGCCAGTTTCCTTGAAAATAAATAGCATTTAACAATACCATGACTGAATCACGATCTAGTGTGTCAATTATTTTATCGATTTTGCCTTTGGTATTGTCTTTTATCCAATTATTGATAATTTCTGGGCTTTGAGGATTGTCAAAGTCAATTTCTCTGACTTGACTCTGATAAACTTCTTGGTTTATTCGGAGAAATTTTTGCTCAAAAGGTACTCCTATTTTTGTCCAGATTGAGTTAGCAATATTTAACTTAATGTCTGAATTTAAACTATCTAATAAAATTCCTAACTCTTGATTTGCTTGATTAATTTCCTCTAAACTCATGCCCTGAAAATTTAGAGTTTTAGCCATAGCTTCTTGAGTTTTTACACTAGCGCCATTGTAGGTCATTGATAGGGCGATCGCTATACTACTTGGTGAGATAAAAATATTTTCATTTGACTGGTATTTATGAATTTCTGAAAATAGTTGAAAGGCAAATTTGTTATTAGCAGAAACTAATTGATTGATTTTATTGCTCATATTTATACTTCCTATTTTGCTTAATCTAATAATAGCAAATACCAACAATCATTAACGCTCAACACTGCCGCCTTGCCATTTTGTGAAGCACTCTGGCGTTGTTCTGGCAAAAACTACTTTTGCGACAATTATTTCCTATGTGGCAATTATCATTTTATTTCCTGAAGCACTACTAAAAAAATTATCGACTATTTTGCTTTTTTGACTAAGAATGAAAATCTCAATCCCCATTTGATTAATTGATAGTGGCAACTCCCCATTTTCTCAAGCACTCGTTGCTCCGAAAAAAACTACTTTTGCGACAATTATTTCCTATGTGGCAATTATCATTTTATTTTCTGAAGCAACTAAGGGTATGAAACAAATTTAAGAATCATCTACTCTTTTGCCACTCTGACTTCAAAAGTATAGATGCCAAATATCCTTGCTTTTGTTTTCTATACCCTTTTCCCTTTCGATCATGTTTTTGGATTTGTAATTTCTCCCATAAACAGAATACTCTCAGAATCATTCTCTATAATTGCAAAAAAGAAAGGACGGTCAACTAACATATCAACAACTATTTCTCTTTGTATACTTCTTGTCATTATTACACTGGTAGCTGCCGCTGCTTCTGTTCCTGTTTCATTCACTTCAACGAATGTTTTATGTTTAACTTCAGTAATACATAAGTGTTCGGAACTAATTCCAGAAAAATTTGCTTTTTCAGAATCAAAGGCTATTTTCATTCCTAATGATTCCAGTGTCTCATTGAGAGTAATTTCATATTCACTTTTAAATTTTGGCAAACCTAAATTTACTTTGCAATACTCAAAATTTTCCATCCATTTTTCCCAGTTTTCCTCATTTAAAGTTCTATAAAATTTATCTAAACTCACTTGTTCCCTAGGGAGAAATATATACATACTTACATTACTTTCTCCATAGGGCAAACTTACGGCTTGGAAAGCTTCATTTTCATAATATAAATGTCTTGATAATTGACACATAATTGGATGTTGCTTTTGAGTTCCATTAGGCAAATAAAAAGGCATCTCTTGGGTAGAATATTCTGCAAATTTTTGTTGCCAATCAGCTTTGCAATAAATAGCATTTAACAACACCATGTCGATACCATGATCGTCTTTTTCAATAATTTTCTCTATCTTGCCTTGAGTCTTATCTTTTACCCAATTATTAATGATTTCTATACTTTGAATTTCTTCAACTTGACTCTGATAAAAATCTTGATTTATTTGTACAAAACTCTGATAAAAAGGTAGTCCTTGTCGAATCCAGATTGAGTTAGCAATATATAATTTAATCTCAGGATTTAAACTATCCAATAAAATTCCTAATTCTTGATTTGCTTGATTAATTTCCTCTAAACTCATGCCCTGAAAATTTAGAGTTTTAGCCATAGCTTCTTGAGTTTTTCCCACGGCGCCATTGTAGGTCATTGATAGAGCGATCGCTATACTACTGGGCGAGATAAAAATATTTTCATTTGGCTGGAATTTCTGAATTTCTGAAAATAGTTGAAAGGCAAATGTGTTATTGGCAGAAACTAATTTCTCAATCATGTCGATATATCTGATTTTGGCTAATACAATCATACCAAATTCAAATAATTATCTACTATTTTGCTGCTCTGAGTTTAGTAAAAGTATAAAAGCTAATATATAGCAATCCTATTTTATTCGTGGCAAAAATCTTACTGCTTTTTAGGCAACAGGCACTATTGCTACAGCTCATCTGGTAGGAGTTTCAACTTTTTTTTTTACTTTTTAATTACCCGCAACCTATGCGCGGATTGCTATAGCAATCTCATTTCAGTTGTAATATTTTGGTGTTATACCAATTACCATGCATTAATGCTATACTTCAGCCATACTTCAATACCTCAATAGTTACCAGCATTTAAAGTCTGTTTTTGACAATTATTAGTTGGTTAGTATAGATTTTTCCTACTTTTAACCTCTACCCACACCTCCCACACTTCCCACACTTCCCCATCTGATCCGATATAGCATTCTTTTTGATAAATGGTGGTAGGGGGTTTCATGTTGCGGAGCAAAACGGCCTTTTGCTAGGGCAAAGCTCCGCTAACGCCATCATTAATTATTAATTATTAATTGTTAATTGCAAAATCTTAGTTTTTGGGATTTGTAATTGCTCCCATAAACAAAATAGTGCCAGAATTATTCTCTACAATTGCAAAAAAGAATGGGCGATTAATTAATATATTGACAGGTATTTTTGCACTTGTTTGGATTGATTTATCACTGGTAACAGCCGCTGCTTCTGTTCCTTTTTCATTAACTTCAACAAATGTTTTCTGTTTAACTTCATCAATATATAACTCTGGTGGAATAGGAAGCATTTTAGAAAAATCAGCACTATTGTTAAAAGCTATTTCCATTCCTAAAGATTTCAGCACATCATTGAGACTAACTTCATATTCATTTTTAAACTTTGGCAAACCTAGATTAACTTCATAACCTCCTCCAAACTGTTTCATCCAATCTTCCCAGTTTTCTTCATTCAAAACTTGATAAAATCCCTCTAAACCGAGTTGTTCCCTGGGGAGAAATATATACATACTGACACGACGTTTTTTATAGTACAAACTCACTGCCTGAAAATTCTCATTCTCGTAATATAAATATGTTGATGATTGGAACATAATTGGATGTTGTTTTTGAGTTCCATCGGCTAAATAAAAAGGCATCTCTGTGGTAGAATGCTCGGAAAATGGTCGCAACCAATCAGCTTTAAAATAAATAGCATTTAATAACACCATGACATCATTAGGATTAAGTGCTTGAATAATTTGATCAATTTTGCCTTCAGTTTTGTCTTTTACCCAATTATTGATAATTTTCGGACTTTCAGGATCGTTAAAGTCAATTTCCCTTACTTGACTCTGATAAAAATCTTGATTTACTTGCAGAAAACTTGGATAAAAAGATATTCCCTTTCTAGCCCAGATGGAGTTGGCAATATTTAATTTAATCTCGGGATTTAAACTATTTAATAAAATCCCTAAATCCTGATTTGCTTGATTAATTTCTTCTAAACTTATTCCCTGAAAGTTTAAAGTTTTAGTCATAGCTTCTTGAGTTTTTCCCGCAGCGCCATTTTAGGTCATTGATAGGGCGATCGCTATACTACTCGGCGAGATAAAAATATTTTCATTTGGCTGGAATTTCTGAATTTCTGAAAATAGTTGAAAAGCAAATTTGTTATTGGCAGAAACTAATTTATTAATTTTCTCAATCATATCTATACTTCCTATTTTGGTTAATCTAATAATAGCAAATGCCAAAAATAATCAACCCTCAACACTGGCGACTTCCCATTTTCTGAAGCATTCTGGAGTTGCTCCGAGAAAAAAAATTCTTTCCTGCCAATTATTTCTTATGTGGCAATAGTTATTTGATTTTCTCAAGCACTAAAAATTATCGACTATTTTGCTGGTTTAACTAAGAATGAAAATCTCAATCGCCATTTTCTGAAGCATTCTGGAGTTGCTCCGAGAAAAAAAATTCTTTCCTGCCAATTATTTCTTATGTGGCAATAGTTATTTGATTTTCTCAAGCACTAAAAATTATCGACTATTTTGCTGGTTTAACTAAGAATGAAAATCTCAATCGCCATTTTCTGAAGCACTCTGGAGTTGCTCCGGGAAAAACTGCTTTTGTGTCAACTATTTCCTATGTGGCAATAGTTATTTGATTTTCTCAAGCACTAAAAATTATCAACTATTTTGCTGGTTTAACTAAGAATGAAAATCTCAATCGCCATTTTCTGAAGCACTCTGGAGTTGCTCCGGGAAAAACTGCTTTTGTGTCAACTATTTCCTATGTGGCAATAGTTATTTGATTTTCTCAAGCAATAAAGGGGATAAAACAAATTTAAGAATCATCTACTCTTTTGTCACTCTCGCTTCAAAAGTATAGATACCAAATGTCCTTGCCTTTGTTTTCTATTCCCTATTCCCTTTTAATCACGTTTTTGGATTTGTAATTGCTCCCATAAACAAAATAGTTCCAGAATCATTATCTCTAATTGCAAAAAAGAAAGGACGGTCAACTAACATATCAACCAGTATTTCCGCACTTCTTGTTCCCATTGTTATACTCGTAGTTGCTGCTGCTTCTGTTCCAGCTTCATTAACTTCAACAAATGTTTTATGCTTAACTTCATCAATATATAACTCTGGTGGAGTAGGACGCATTCCAGAAAAATCTGCCGTTCTTTTGTCAAAAGCTATTTCCATTCCCAAAGATTTCAACACATTATTGAGGGTAACTTCATATTCAGTTTTAAATTTTGGCAAACCTAAATTAACTTTTTGATACTCAAACTGGAACATCCAATCTTGCCAGTTTTTATCATTTAAAATTTGATAAAATTTCTCTAATCCTACTTGTTTTGCAGGCAGAAATATATACATACTTACACGACCTTCTCCATAGGGTAAGCTAACTGCTTGAAAATCTTCATCTTCGTAATATAAATTTTGAGATGATTGAAACATAATTGGATGTTTTTTTTGACTTCCATTTGGTAGATAAAAAGGTAATTCTTTAGTAGATTTTTCTGAAAACTCTTGCTCCCAATTAGCTTTAAAATAAATCGCATTTAACAAGACCATGACGGCATTAGGCTTGAGTCGATCGATAATTCGATCTATTTTGCCCTTGGTACAATCCTTTACCCAATTATTGATAATTTCTGGTGTTTGAGGATGATTAAAATCGATTGCACTTACTTTACTTTGATAAAAATATTGATTTCTTTGTAGAAAACTTTGGTCGAAAGATATTCCTTTTCTCGCCCAAATTGAGTTGCCAATATCTAATTTAATGTCTGTATTTAAACTATTTAATAAAATCCCTAAATCTTTGTTTGCTTGATTAACTTCTTCTAAACTCATTCCCTGAAAATTTAAAGTTTTAGCCATAGCTTCTTGAGTTTTTCCACTAGCACCATTGTAGGTCATTGATAGAGCGATCGCTATACTACTCGGTGAGATAAAGATATTTTCATTTGAGTGTGATTTATGAATTTCTGAAAATAGTTGAAAAGCAAATCGATTATTAGCAGAAACTAATTTCATACTCATATCCATGTATCCTGTTTGAGCTAACTTATTCTGCATCTGATTTGTATGATTATCGGTATGATTTTTCTGATTCTTTAACTTTATTGCAGCTCCTGGTAAATGATAGACTCCAAAAATTACAATTAAAGCAATTATCCCTGGAGACATTTTGGCAGAAATAGCATAACATTTATTTATAAGTTCTTTGAACATTTTATTACCTTAGTGGAGTGAATAAATAACAATGACTATCGATTTAATTTTCAACGGTGCTAATTTATTTGTATTACCATTCTGGGCATTAATTATATTTTTGCCTAACTGGAAAGTGACTCGTAAAATTATGGAATCTTTTATTCCTTTTATATTATTAGTAGCCGTTTATCTTTATTTACTTATTAGTAGTCTTACCCCTGAATCTGCCGCAGCTTTATCCAATCCTACTCTGTCAGATATTGCTAAATTCTTTGGAGAAGAATCAGCAGCAGCAACAGGATGGATTCATTTTTTAGTTATGGATTTGTTTGTTGGTCGTTGGATTTATTGGGAAGGACAACGCACTGGTGTTTGGACTGCCCACTCAATAATTTTTTGTTTATTTGCCGGACCTTTTGGTTTATTATCTCATATTTTAACCTCTTGGATAGGTCAAAAATTCTTCAGTAATTCTACAGAAAAGAAAACTTCAACACCTACTGTAGAAGGAGTGTAAAATTAAGATAGTTCATCTAAAACCCTCTTAAGTTTATAGGTTCTTAATCAAGATTCAGTAGTTTCTCAGATACTACTAATCTTGTAAGGCTCTAATAATTATTAGAAGGTTGTAGAACTGATTTATAAGGTCTATATAAGAAGAGCTAGAGCTATTGTTACCTATTACTGATATTGCGTGGGGTGGATAGGAAAGTAATTATTTAAGTTTCTCCAATTAATTACCTCAATTGTCAATCTTTGGTTTAACAGTTAATTGGAGATTATATCATTTGAGTTATCAGTTATCAGTTATCAGTTAAAAGTACTTCCTACTCAAGTAAGAGGCTTGAAATACTGAATTTTCTTTTTTTATCTCCTTTAAAGGGGAAGCTTGAGACCTTATTTTCTGGTCAACTGAGAATATGCTTTATCGAGTGCAGTTAACTTGTTTTATAAGTGCCTTGTAATGAGAACATCAGACTATCTTGATAATATTGTCTTTAATAAGTTCAACTACTTTTATAAATGTTGGCTAGAAATCAGGGAACTTGATTATAACTACTTATTTTTTGTACAAAGTTCTTGATTTGATTGGTAAACATTCAGCCTTCAGCCTTCAGCCTTCAGCTATTAGGTTCATACAAAATTAAGTCGTATGGCAATATTGAGATGCTCAATTACCATCTTTAATTATGAATAAAAGTACATCATAAAAATTTAGATATCCATAGCAAATCGCTTTTATAGCAGGGAACAGGGAACAGGGAACAGGGAACAGGGAACAGTTGGAAAAACATTTCCTAGTCTGAGATTTATCATCAGTAATTGTCCTAACCAATTCTTTCTTAGCTATATTATTTATTTGCAAAAAAAGCTGATTGCAGACCGCTAATAGCTGAATAGTTACTTTGATTGAGGGAAAAATCATAAAATTTTTCTTCTTTATTTCTAACCTTCTTCCTTCTTCACACTTTCCCCTTCCTTCTCATTATTTGTAAAATTTTTTTTCATGCTTGGTACGAGCTATTAGGTAGGGAGTGATAGGTAAAATTTATTCATCTGGAAAGAGATAATAGGAAAAATCATTTAAAAATAACTATTAAAAGTAATTGTTTGGTTGTTTTCCCTATCATTAAAAAAATGGTTATTTGTTTGAATTTATTCCTTTTTTATTCTTCGTTCTAGCTTCTTTTTTGACTATTAATATAGAGGTAAAATAATGGCAGTTAAATATGATATTGTAATTATTGGTGGTGGTTCTGCTGGCTTAGTAGTAGCTTCTGCTGCTGCTCAATTAAAAGCTAAAGTAGCATTAGTAGAACGGGATAAATTGGGTGGTGATTGTTTGTGGTTTGGTTGTGTTCCTAGTAAGTCTTTAATTCATGCTTCTCGTGTTGCTTATCAAGTAAAAAATGCTGCTAATTTTGGCATTTATACTCAACCTCCAGAAATTGAATTTGCGAAAGCAACTGGTCATGTTCAACAAGTAATAGCTAATATCCAACCCCATGATTCGCCAGAAAGATTTAGAGGTTTGGGTGTTGAAGTTATTTTTGGGGAAGGTAAATTTATAGATAAGAAAACTTTTGAAGTTGATGGTCAACAATTAACTGCAAGAGCTTTTGTTATTTCTACTGGTTCTCGACCTGCAATTCCATCTGTGGAGGGATTAAAATCTGCTGGTTTCCTAACAAATGAAAAGGTATTTTCTCTACAAGAACGACCAAATTATTTGGCAATAATTGGCGCAGGTCCGATAGGTTGTGAGTTGGGTCAAGCTTTTTCTCGTCTTGGTAGTGATGTGACTATTATTTCTAGTAGAAGTCATATTTTACCGAAGGAAGAACCGGAAGCGGCTCTGGTTGTAGAGAAACAATTTGAGTCAGAAGGAATTAATATTTTAAAGCAAACTAGGGCGGAAAAAGTGGAAGTTATAGATGGGAAAAAGCAATTAATAGCAGGTGGAAAAAATATTATAGTTGATGAGATTTTGGTTGCTGGTGGTAGGTTGCCAAATATAGAATCTTTGAATTTAGAAGCTGCTGGTGTCGAAGTAGGAAAACAAGGAATTATTGTTAATGAGAAGTTACAAACTACTAATTCTAAAATTTATGCTTGTGGAGATGTAATTGGTGGTTATCAGTTTACTCATGTGTCGGGTTATGAAGCGGTTGTTGCTTTAACAAATGCCTTGTTTTTTCCGATTAGTAAGGCTAATTATCGAGTTATTCCTTGGGCAACTTTTACTGACCCAGAATTGGCAAGGGTAGGATTAACAGAACAACAAGCGAGGGAACGTTATGGAGATGATGTTTATATTTTGAAGCAACCTTTTTCTGGTGTAGACCGCGCTCAAGCTGAGGCAGCTACAAAAGGATTTGGTAAGATTATTACTAGGGGTAATGGGGAAATTTTAGGAGCGCATTTAGTTGGTATTTCTGCTGGCGAATTAATCCATGAAGTTGTTTTGGCAATGTCGAATAAATTGCCTGTTTCTGCTTTGACTGGAATTCATATTTATCCGACTTTATCTGAGGTAAATAGTAAGGCAGGTTTATTATTGAAAAAGGAGAAATATGCCAAGAATTTATGGCAGCAGAATATGTTAGAGAAGTTCTTTAATTGGAGGCGGTCATTTTAAAGGGAGGAAGAGGTTAAATAATTTAGAATTTAGAATTTAGAATTTAGAGTTACCTCTTCTTAATTTATGGAGAGGCTTTATACCTGAATTTTTCAGTAAATTTAAAAGCAATTGTAGGTGCGTTGCAACGCACCTTATAACTTATAAGTAAATTCATAGAGTGGGCAAATAATAATTTTTTGGA
>NZ_JAAHGT010000191.1 GCF_010672385.1 Okeania sp. SIO2F4 | reverse complement strand
GGAAACTGGCACTGGCACGTTTTTGGTAAGTTTGGAACCGCCGATGTCGTAAATCATCTTCAGTTCTTTTGTACCGAGACGTTTTTCCAGGATGGGGCGGAAACCTTGTTTGAGGGTGGGTTTGAAAACGAAGTATTCGTCTGGGTTGACTGCTCCTTGCACGACATTTTCACCTAAACCGTAAGCTGCTGTTACCAGGGCAGCATTTTTGAATCCAGTTTCAGTATCAATGGAAAACATGACGCCAGAAGAAGCGAGGTCGGAACGTACCATTTTTTGTACTCCCACTGACAAGGCAACGTCGAAATGGTCGAAACCTTTGATAGTACGGTAGGAAATGGCGCGGTCTGTGAATATCGAGGCGAAACATTTATGGCAAGCTTCTAATACTGCTTCATCACCGTAAATGTTGAGGTAGGTTTCCTGTTGTCCGGCAAAACTCGCATCTGGCAAATCTTCAGCAGTTGCGCTGGAACGTACTGCTACATCTACTTCTTTCGTGTAGCGTTCGCATTCTTGTTTGGAGTTCCCCTCTAGTTTGTCACAATATTCGGCGGAAGTTCCGTAGCGATCGCACATTTGATGATATGCTTCGACTATAGCTTTTTCTAATTCTTCTGGGAATGGAGTATCGAGGATGAGGGTGCGAGCTTGTTTTCCCCGTTTTCGCAAGTTTCTAACATCTTCTACGTCTAGGTCAGCAAATAGTTCTCGCAGTTTTTTCTCTAATCCAGCTTTTTCGATAAAATACCGATATGCGTAAGCAGTGGTGGCGAATCCATTGGGAACGTTTACGCCTTTGGGAGTTAACTGTTGAATCATTTCTCCCAGGGATGCGTTTTTACCTCCCACTAATGGAATATCTCCAATTCCTACTTCTTCAAACCATAGGACAAAAGCTGTTACATCTACTTTTGTTCTGCTTTTTTGACCTAATAGGTTCACCATAATTTTATCCTCCAATGTTTTATTTCTGCCGTGTTGCGAGGCAGGATTTATTTATTTAGTTTTGTTTCTTTTTTTTTCAAATTGTTAAAGATAATGATTGATTTGTGGGATGTTAAGAAAAACAAACTTATCGATCCCTAACTGTTAAACTCCATAAGTAAGTTGGATTATTTCTATATAGATTCTAGTTTTTTAGCTAGAGGAGGATTTTTTCCCTCCATCTACATCCTAATACTTTATAGTTTAATTGCAATATAGGGTCTGGAAAATTCTTTAGTTACAGAAAGTAAAAAATTTGGTTTTTTCAGTAGGAAAGGTTATTATTAAAGAAAGATAAATTTTTAAGAGTTAGAAGAAAATGAAAGTTAAAAATAAGAAGGTAAAATCGGATGTTAAAATGAGGGATATATTGTGTTTAAACAACGATTGTCCGATTCAGTTTGTGTTAGGAATATTGGGTAGTAAGTGGTCGGTGTTGATTTTGCGAGAGCTGTTGAGTGGCGATCGCCGAACTCACGAATTATTAGAAGCTCTACCGGGAATTAGCTCGAAAACCCTAACTTTAAGACTCAGGGAGTTAGAAAAGCATGGTTTGTTAGCAAGGCAGGTTTATCCAGAAGTGCCTCCCCATGTTGAATATTCTTTAACAGAGAAAGGATTAGAAGTGCAACCAGTAATGATAGCTCTCAAACAGTTAGGGGATAAATGGTTGGGCGAGAAAAATTGTAGTTGTTCAATGGATAAGTAGGGATTTTTAGCGATGCTCATACCGTTTTAAGAAAGTCAAAAGTCATATAAAATCCAGTAGTATTGGTATAAAAAAGTCTAGAAACCTGGTTTGTATTAAATTCCCCACCATACTAACATCTACCTCCTATAAACCCGGTTTCTTATAACACTCCACGCGCCGCGGATTTGATATCAGAGGTAGCGATCGCTCATATTCTCAAGTAAGAAAATTGTCTTCAAATTACAGCCAATTCCAAGTATATGAGGTACAAATATTAACGTTTGCTAACGCAAAGCTTTCCTTACGGAATGCTATCGCAAACGCTAATGGATGTTTGTAGTGCGGACATCTTGGTCCCGAAGAGTATACCTCACGAAGATAAAACCTGCTGTAATCTTACTCACTAACCAAAGGCAAATTCCCTGATTATTTTTGATATAGCGCTAGGGAATAGGGAATAGGGAACAGGGAACAGAAGACTGTAAAAGGGTTTCAGGATTTAAAAATGTCCTAACCTATTTGCGTAGTGCTATATCAGATCCGCTTAATTCGGTATAAAAAAATTTTCCATCTTCAAGCATTGCCAAATCTTTCTAGATATCCCCATCTCCCCACCCTTCCCACCCTTCCCACACTCCCCACACTCCCCACCCTCCCCACACTCTTTATCTAACTACACCAATGCTACCGGATTTGATATGACTTTTACATTTTGGACTTTTGCCTTGCGTGTAGCGCTATACCAATTCTACAGCAAAATTTTCCCATATCTAGATTATCCTAAATCAATAGTTTTCTAGCTTTCTAATATATAAAAAAATAGATGGTTTAAGCTACCGGAGTTAATCAGCTATTTGATAATTTGGGATTATATAAATCGAAAAAAGGTTATTTAATGACTAAAAACAAATACAGTTCTGTTAAGCAGAAAAAAAAATATAGTCCATAAACCAGACAAAAAAGAAACTTTTTACATATAATATTGTCAAGGGAAAAAATAAGTTAATCTGTCATCTGGTCAGCTTAACCAGATTAATAATTACTATTGCTACTTGCTGCCCAATCTTTGCTATTTCTTAGATGTCGGGCCGGAAATTAAAATGTAGGTATTTAACCGAATTAATACCTAGATTAATATTTTAGTGCTGATGGTCAAATTATCCACAAAGCACTCCTGAATTATTTAATAAGTAGTTGTAGAGGAAAGTTAAAGATAAAGCCTCAGAAACTTGAGACTAACATAGATGAAGAGGCCAAAAAATGAGCGTTATAATTATCTAACCAACAAGTCTGTACTAATCCCAACAGTCAAGTTAGTAATAGATAACGCTAAAACTAAGTGTGCAAATTGATAAGTCTGGGAAATCATAACCAGCACTACTGTAACCTTATTTAGACTACCACCAAAACCACAACTGTCATTTCTTTCCCATGTATTCACACATCAAAGCGAAGATCGGGAGTTTTGGCGGAATAATTTGAGCAGAAGGATAGAAAATAAGTGACTCAAGAATTTCATATTTCAATTACTCCCCTGGGAGAAGACGAATATTTTGTCCGCACAGAAAAAGTACCTGTTGGTGGCCTAGTGGCTGAAGAAATAGTCGAATGGCCTGTAGAACAATGGCTTGCCCAAGCCCGTCATCTATTTCGCGATCCATTAATCGATCTCCTAGAAGGAAAGTCCAATTCTCAGGTAGTGATTCCTAATCAGATTGTGGCCAGGTCTGGGGAAGTAGTAAGTCCAAGTTTGGTAGCATTAGGCCAAGAAATGTATCAAGAACTATTCAAAGATACCCTGAGAGATAGTTGGAGTTGTGCCCAAGGAATAGCTCATAATCGAGGCGAGGTCTTACAGTTACGTCTAGGTACTAAAGACAGACGTATATCCAGTTTGCCTTGGGAGGTACTCCATGTAGCCGATCGCCCCCTGGCCACTGGTACTGATATTGTCTTCTCTCGCTATCAACCTAATACCTGCTTACGTAAATCTACCCGGATATTAACACCTGAAGAACCATTAAAAATTTTAATGGCGATCGCTGCTCCTACTGATAAGGACAGTCTACAACTAGAAAAAGAATATGAGGCATTACAAGAAGAACTGCAAAAAAATAGTGGGGCAACTCAGATCCACCTAGATATTCTTCGGCAACCAGGGCGAGAAGAACTTACCCAAAAATTAGAACAAGGTAGATATCAAGTTTTCCACTATGCAGGTCATAGTACCTGGGGTATTTCCGGTGGTGAAATATCTCTAGTGAGTAATATAACAGGTTTAACAGAAAGTCTGAGTGGCAAGGACTTAGCAGGTTTGCTAGTTAATAATGGCATTCAGATGGCGGTCTTCAACTCATGTCGAGGTGCTTACAACCATGTTGTTCACCCCACTGATGAGGGAGCAGAAATCAACTTAGCAGAAGCGATGGTGAAACGGGGACTTCCGGCAGTGCTGGCAATGGCGGAACGAATTCCAGACGAGGTTTCTCTCATTCTGACACGCTTGTTTTATCGCAATCTCAATCAAGGTTATCCAATAGACTTAAGTTTAAATAGAGCAAGACAAGGTTTGATTTCTGCTTACGGTTCTCATGAACTTTATTGGGCATTACCTGTTGTTTATCTACATCAAGAGTTTGGTGGATATCTAATTGAACAACAAAACGATTCTAAAAATGAAATAGAAGAGGAATCTTTTCTCACATCTATTGATGAAAAGATTGAATCTCCCAAGTCACCAGAAGATTCAACTCGCGTACAACCAGATATGGAACTAGGGAATCTGGAGGAGTATCCTACTGAACCTGAAACTGATAATTTGAATTGGCAGCTTAAAGACAGTAAAGATCGAGTGATGACACTTGAGGAGATATTGCAAGAAAGAGAAATAGAAAAGGAGCTAGATAATCAATCAATAACAGCAAAACAAAATAGTGAAGAACCTCTGTCAATATTAAAGCCATCAAAACCTCAGAAAAAGTCTCATAAATTTTGGAAAAAAACATTAGGATATACGATATCAGGAATGCTGTTATTATTTGGCACTAATCTAATTACTTGGAATCGACAATTACAAATGAGTGCTAAATTGCCCAAAGCACCCGCTCCAATTTTGAACTATGAATATAATAGGGTTCGACTTGTTAATGAGACAATTAATAGTACCCCAGAAGTAGAGATTCTGGCGATTCAACAGTTTAATCAAAATGATATTCGGGCTGGTAAATTGGTAGTAGAAACATTACTAGAGAGAGGTGAATTAATAAAAGCTGCAGCAGCAATAAGTGCTGTGCCAGAAAAACTCAGCAACGCTCCAGAAATAAATTTTCTCAAAGGTAGATTAGCTTGGGAATTGTTCCAAGATAAAAATCAAAATAACCTGATAGATGAAGCTATAAGTTATTGGGAAAAGGCGGCAGCAAAAAAACCAGATAATATTCAATATCAAAATGCTTTAGGTTTTGCTTATTACACCAAAGGAGACATAGAAAAAGCTTATACAGCTTGGTTAAAAGTGTTACATTTGTCTGGAGAAATTGCCCCAGAAATCGAAAAAATTCGCCCTGTTTCTTATAACTACCAGAAAAATTTATCAGTCAAGAATAGAGAAGCTATGAATGCTTATGCAGGTCTAGGATTAGTGACGCTTAAATCTGCTCAAAATTTACAAAAAATTCCCGTTCAAGCTTTTAAATATGCTAGTAAAGTTATGAGAGAAGCTGGGCAAGAATTTCATATCTTACAACTGCAAAAAAATTGGTTGTGGTCTCCCAAAACACGCCAAGATTGGGATTTATTATTGAAACTTCGAGAGCGGCAGCCATTTGAACATAATAAAAACTCAGAAGAGCTGGCTTAGTCGTTTCAGTTATCAGTTATCAGTTATCAGTTATCAGTTATCAGCACCTCTGGGTAAAGTCAGAGGATTGAAATAGGGAGATGGCAATCAAACATAGCATTACTGTTCATCAATGGTATTATTTCTTAACAGGCTAATATATAGCGAATTTAATCTCAGTCTAGTACAGTAATAGCGGGCAAGATGCCCGCATTACATCTGAAAAGCGCTTTCATTAATGGATAATGGATAATTACCTCTGGTTAAAACAGTACGGGAATTGAATATAAGGAAATTCAAGAGCACTTTTCTCGCATTGGTGATTGGATATGGCGTTTCGGCGCTTGAGCCGACATGAAAAGCGGAGCGGCTCTGTAAGAGCGGGAGACCTCGCCATCCCATCCTACGGACTGCTCCGCTTTCCGACCGCTCTCAAGGGGAGATTGGAGGCAAGCGTTTGCGCTTCGCAAAGCTTCGAAGTTCGCGTAGCGTCCCGGAGGGAACGGAGACCTCGCCATCCCATCCTGACGGAATGCTCCGCTTTCCGACCGCTTTTTCCCCTTGAAAGGGGAGGCTTTAAAGAGTGAATTATTTAATTAATAATTATTAATTATTCGGTAAGTAGCAAGTTGAATATAACAACAATTCGGAATAGCTTACCTAATTGAAGTAGATTAGGTTAGATATATTAAAAGTTTATTGCTCAAATGACTAATCTAATTCTAGAAAATATCACAATGACACAAAAACAGGAAAATACCGTCAAAATTTTTAACTCCGTTCCTGGCAGAATATTTACACACCTCATTGCTGTTTTGTTAACTCTAGGTGGTGTTTGGTTGTTTCAAAATCGACCAGTAAATTATTCAAAAACTATACCTTTAACTCCAGACCCAATTAACCTTGAAAGATATAACAAAGAACAACCTATTAATTATAGTGCTAATACAATTGAAGCAGAAAAAAAAATAGCGATTGAACAATTTAAGAAAAATGATATTGAAGCTGGAAAAAAGGCTATAGAATCCCTGCTAAATCGAGGTGCTTTTATGGATGCCAAAGAAGCAATTAATATTGTACTAAAATCACCTAATAATGACCAAAATATTGACCCAGAAATAAATTTTTTATACGGTCGATTGGTTTGGGAACTAGCCCAAGATGGAAATAGAAATTATACTGTAGATAAAGCTTTATTTTTCTGGAAAAAAGCAGTTTCTCAAAGTCCTGATTCTGTTCTATATCAAAATGCTATAGGTTTTGCTTACTATACGAAAGGAGACTTGAAAAAAGCTTATGATGCTTGGTTCAAAGTATTAAAATTATCAGGAGAAGTTTTACCAGAAACAGAAACATTGCGGAACATTTCAACAGAGACTATTACCACTCCAGAAGTTGAACAAAAAGATGCTCTTAATGCCTATGCAGGGATTGGATTAGTAATGATGAAATCTGCTCAAACTTCTCAGGAAAATGAGCAAAGAGAACGCTGGTTGAGAGCGCTCCAATATCGGACAAAAGTAATGAGTGAAGCTGCAAGAGAATATCATATTCCCCAACTGCGAAAAAACTGGTTATGGTCGCGAGTGGCGCTACGAGATTGGGATTTTTTGATGAGAACGGATTGGAATATTTTGAGGAAAAAAACTAATTGATATGATGTCATTTTTGTTTAAGCATTAAGATAGTGGATAGGTAATTAAATTTGTCTTGAAGTTTGCCTTTCAACTGAAAAGAAAGGTTAAAATCAGAAAAATCTATTAATTATTTTTTATGATTCAAATTTACCCCATTTCCAAAACTATCGCTACCTTTGCTGACTTGAAGCAAAGGTATAATTTAAGCGATCGCTTCTTTTTCTCTATCCATAATTAATGATTTCTCAACTGTATGTACGAACCTATTTAATATGAATTATACTAAAATATTGCTATAAGCGTAGGTTGGGTTTCGTTCCTCAACCCAACCACAATTAGGTTCTTTATATTCTAGTATAGTGGGCAAATATTTAGCAAATTACTATAATTGTATCTGATACAAAATTATTTGAAAGTTAAATATATCAGATGTATCTGCGCGAGTGTTTTATTGAAAATGTCGGACCGAAGTCCCCCTTCCCAAGGGGGGTTTGGGGGGATTTATTTTTAACAAATTGGTATTTAGTTATTTAGAATGTCTTTCTAATGCTAACTGAATCAAAATATCTACTAATTCATCAAAAGGAATACCGCTAGCTTCCCAAAGCATGGGATACATACTGGTTGCGGTAAAACCAGGCATTGTATTAATTTCATTGATAAAAATTTCTCCTGTTTTTTCCACATAGAAAAAGTCTACCCTCGCTAAACCTGCTGCATCCACTGCTAAAAATGCCTGGGTTGCCATTTCTTTGATTTGAGTGGCGATCGCTTCACTCACCCGCGCTGGAATAAATAAATCTGCTTTTCCTTCTGTATATTTGGTTTCGTAATCATAAAAATCACTCTCAAAAGTAATCTCACCAACTACAGAAGCTTTTGGCAGGTCATTCCCCAACACTGCACATTCTAACTCTCTCGCTTCCACACCAGTTTCGACAATAATTCGACGATCGTAACTAGCAGCATTATCCAAGGCAGTTTCTAATTCTGAACGAGAGCGCACCTTGGCAATACCTACCGATGAACCTAAATTTGCAGGTTTAACAAAACAGGGATATCCTAAAGCTGCTTCAATATCATCACACAGTTTGGGAAATACACAAGGATTAGACCAAATTTGCGATCGCGTCACTGCCTGATATTTTACCTGGGGCAAACCTGACTGAGCAAAAGCCATTTTCATCGCTATTTTATCCATTCCCATTGCTGACCCCAAAACTCCAGACCCCACAAACGGAACCTGCATTAATTTCAGTAGGCCCTGTATAGTACCATCTTCGCCATTAGGGCCATGGAGCACTGGAAACCACACATCTACCTGAGCTGCTTGAGGAGGGGTTTGCCAGAGGTTAGACGAGCTTTGAGAAGCAATAGAGGAGATGGTTTCAGTCTCGGAATTATCATTCTGATTGCTATCTATAAGTGGTAATGATGGTAGGTTGCCAGACTCCAAAACTTGTTGAGAAAAATCAGTTGGTTGCCAACGACCATCTTTTTGAATGTAAATTGGCATCAATTCATATTTGTCTGTATTTTGACCTTGAGTTAAAGCAGTAGCGATCGCTTTAGCAGACCGAATGGATACTTCATGTTCGCCAGAGCAACCACCGAATAATAAACCTACTCGTAATTTTGTCATTATTAGATTCCTTTAACAGAATTTTATTTTAAATAGATTATCATAACGCAGAAAGAAGAAGGAAGAAGGAAGAAGATTACAATATTTTTTAGGATGGTCATACCAATTTACTTTAAAGATGTCACAAATTTCTATTCCCTATTCCCTATTCCCTATTCCCTGCTATTTAGGAATTTCCACGGAACGTAAAAAAGCAGCATTTTCTTCTGGCACAGCAGTATTAATAAACATTCCACTTCCCATTTCAAACCCAGCAGTAAGGGAAACCCTAGGAACAATTGCTAAATACCAATGAAAATAATCTGTACGTTGTTCATCGGTAGGAATTGAACGAATAATATAATTATAATCTGGGTTATTTAAGCCATAATAAAGTTTCCCTAAAACAGTTTTCAAATTATCAGCTAAATCTAGCATTTCTGACTCAGTAATTTCATCAAAAGATGATGAATGACGCCTGGGGAAAATCCAAGTATGAAATGGAGAAAGTGCTGCATAAGGAATAAATGCTACAAAATGTTTACTAGCATAAATTATTCTCTCTTCAGCAGCTAGTTCATCTGCTAATGTTCGGCAAAATAAACATTCTCCAGTATCATCAAAATATCGCATTGCTTCTTGTATCCGAATCCGTAATTGATAAGGTACAATTGGCGTAGCTGCCAATTGAGAGTGAGGATGTTCTAATGATGTACCTGCACCTTTACCATGATTCTTAAAAATTAGGATAGTTTGAATCCGTTTATCTTGTTTGATATGTGAATATCGCAGACGATAAACTCTGAGAATATTGAGTATATCTTTAATATCTAGAAGGGGAATTGTGACATGATGGAGTGGGTGTTCGATAATCACTTCATGGAATCCAACTCCTGCCATAGAACGAAAAGTTTTCTCTATATTTCTAACTTTTTCACCAATGGGAGTTAGAGCTGGATATTTATTAGGTACTGCCCTAACTTTCCAACTATTATTATCTTTGAGTCGAAATGATTCTGGTCCTGTGAGATGTTCGTTGCCCAGACAAAATGGGCAATCTGGTTGATATGATGGGATGACAATTTGCGATTTTTGGGGTTTAGTAAAATCATCAGGTCTTTTGGCTCTTTCTGTGGCAATAATAACCCAATCTCTGGTGATTAAGTTTTGTCTTAGTTCAGTCATTTGTATTTTTTAAATTATTGGATTAATCTAACTATAATCGCGTTTTTATGATTAACAATTTAAGCCATAAACGGAATATTGAATTTGTCAAAGAGTCTGCAACTCAATTATATAAGTTGTTGATTAAATCTTTGGAACATGATTTAACTATAGCAGATGTGGAAATAATAATTTATGCACCCAATGGTCAGTTGCGTTATGTTCCTTAGCAGAAGCATTGCGACAACCACAAATTTCTATAATTAGTGGTAAATAAGACCGCCAACAGTTAGCAGTTTTAGCAATACAAACAAAACCCAAAAAAGATTTGTCTTGAGAAATAGTTAAATAATTACCGAATAATTAAGGTGAAAAGCCTCTCCTTTAAAGGAGAAAAAAGAAAAAATTTTCACGCTCCGCGTCAATCCAATCCATTTTAGGGATAGGTAATTATCAATTATTGAAGTTATCCTGATTATTGGGCATCATTTATAGCGTTTCCCAAGCTCGTGAGGTACAGTTATCTTTATTGTTTTATTGTATTTTTATTCCCTGTTAAGTGTTAAGTGTTAAGTGTTAAGTGTTCCCTCAAACCTAAAATTTTGTACCTCACGCTTTTTGGGAATTGCTATATTTTGATTGGCAATGGTTTTTCAAGCAAAAATAACAAAGAATAAAAAATAGTTAAATTAGGTACATCATGAATTTAAGATTATATTCATAGGAAAAACTAGATATATGTGATATATAAAATTAAATAGCTTATAATAATATATTGAGGAGCTAATAATAATGACTAATAGGGAATTCCAAATATTGAAACAAAAACGTGATGCTAAACTTGCTAAAGTTTTGACAAAAATAATTGATACAGAATGGAATCGAGTTAGTAGACAACTGGACGCTCTGGATACTGATTCTGGTGATGTTACTAAAGCAGCAATTTTAGTCGGGCAATATCAAATATTAGATAAATTAATGGCAGCATTATCAGAAGGTAGTCTTAGTTCAGATTATGAAATAGAAGCTATATGGCGTTCAAAATTAATTCAGCGTGTTGTAGAGAGTTTTAATTTAGACCTCGATACTCGGACTCCACCTCGTCAATATAAAAGTATAGCACAACAACTCGCAGAAGCTTGTGGACTAGAAGTAATTCAAGATTAATTCTGTATTATTTGATTGGGTAGTCCGGTCGGTTTTATAGACAACAACTTCCGGGCTAAGTTCTAATTTTTCTGAATAATATTTATGCACAATAGCAACGATGATTATGGAAACTAATACAGGCAAATTTAACTCAGATATTATTCGACAGTGGGCTAATTTAATTGCTATTTTAACTGCTTTTTTTCTGAATGTTTATGTGAATATTGCTCCCCCTAGTGGTCAAACCATAGGTGAAATTTCTAACACTGTATTTAAGGATGTTTTAATTACTCCTGCCAGTTATGCTTTTGCTATTTGGGGATTAATTTATTTAGGTTTAATTAGCTTCGGAATTTATCAACTCTTGCCAGGACAACGAGAGAAGAAAATTTTACGCAGATGTCAATATTTTTTAGTAGGTGCGAGTCTATCACAAATTATTTGGATATTTTTATTTCAATATCAACTGTTTACTCTTTCAGTCTTGGCAATGTTAGGAATTTTAGGCTGTTTGATTTGCCTATATATAAATTTAGGAATTAGTTCTGAAAGAGTCTCAAAAAAAGATAAATGGTTAGTTCATCATCCTATCAGTATATATTTTGCTTGGATTAGTGTAGCAACAATCGTAAATGTAGCCTGCGCTCTAGATAATTTAGGCTGGAATAGTTCAGAGCAAGTTGCTATTGTTTGGACAATAATTATGTTAATAATTGCAACTGTTATTGCAGCAATTATTAATATTCAAAAACAAGATATTGCTTATACTTTGGTATTTATTTGGGCATTGACAGCAATTGCAGTTCGTCATTTAGATATTCCATTTCTTTATGTTACTGCTGGAATATTAGTTTTAGGATTAGCAGTTTTAGTTGTTCTCAAACTTTTCTCAAAAGGTTTTAGGCTCAAAATTTAGACATATTGCGAAATTAGGATTAGATTTTTAGATATATAGCAATGAGGAATGATTTTGATAGATATTTAAGAACAATTAAGAGGAATCAAAATCCTTTTATATTCTGACTCCTGTACGGGCGATTCGCGAATCGCTCCTACGACTCCTGACTCCTAATTACCACTAAAATTTGACAACTGAAATATGATTGCTATAGCTCAATAGATTTACTACAAAAAAAATGCTGGAGAGACAATAAATTCATGTACTGTTTTGTATCCATAAAGCAGATTTATCCTAAATATTTAAGTGCAATTTTAACCCTCAGAAGTCGGGTTGATGAGGAACATACCATAAATATTTGATGGAAATAAATAAACCAGACTTCGAGTCAGAGATTATATTTTTAA
>NZ_JAAHGT010000190.1 GCF_010672385.1 Okeania sp. SIO2F4 | reverse complement strand
TAGGAAACTATTTGATGCAAGGAAAAATTTCTACAGACAATTATGGCTGGGGTGATAGCTGTCAGAAAAAAGCAAATTCCTAATCCACAATTTTTATGCTCCAACAAGAGTAATAAAAATGGGTGGATGGTTGCTGAATAGTAGCAATAGGGAACAACCCGATGAAACTTCGTCAAAAGACACTAATAGTTATTAGTACGGCGATCGCTAGTCTTATAGTGGTCTTGTGTACCACAGCATCAATGATGTTGCTTTATGACTTCCAAGATTTGGAGGCAGATTATGTTCGTCTAGATGTTGCGAGAGGATTACATGAACTAGATGAGCAGTTGTCCAATTTATCTGCCATAGTCAAACAGGATACAATATTGTTATTATCAAAAAAATTTGCTAATAAGAATAAACTAGAACCTGATGTTAACTTAGCTATAGAGAAATTGATTAATTTCAATTTAATTAAAAACTTTTTTATTAATCAAAAACTTAACTTAATATTACGATTGAATTCTCAAGGAGAAATTTTATTTAGTCAAGGATTTGATCGAGATAAACAAACAGAAATACTAATACCTGAAAGCTTAAAAAAACATCTACTTCTAGTTCAAAATCTAGAGGAGGAAAATAATTTTCCCAAAACAGGTATTATTATTTTACCAGAAGCACCTCTTCTAATTGCTGCTACTTCTATTACCAATGAAAAAGAAGGTTTGAGCAAAGATACTTTAATTGTTGGACGTTACTTAGATAATACAACAATAGCCACGTTAGCTGAATCTACAAAATTATCACTAACTTTGAGTCGGTGGGAAAATAATTCCCTTTCCCTACAAACTAATCAGCAACTGAAAACTTCAGAAATAGTCGTACAACCCGTTAGGTCTAATAAAATAGCTGGCTACACAATTATCAAAGATATCTATAATCAACCTGCTCTAATTTTACAAGTAGAAATAGATCGAATAATTCACCACCACGGTCGATCGCTCTGGGGTTACTTTATTCTTTCATGGGTAATAGTAGGTTTGGTTTTTTGTGTGGTGACAATTGCAGTTATAGAAAAATTGGTCGTCTCCCGTATTTCGCAATTCAGCAAAGTAGTAAATAAAATAGCTTCCAGTGCAGACCTTTCAACCCGTGTATCAATGGCAGGGAATGATGAGTTGTCTAGTTTGGCAGAGACTATGAACAAAATGCTTGAAGCATTAGAAAATTCTCAATCTGACTGTCAAGAGAGTGAAGAGCGCTATCGACTAATGGCAGAAAACTCCACTGATATGATTTCTCGTCATTCTTGGGATGGTGTTTTTCTTCATGTGTCACCTGCTTGTCGTAGTCTCATGGGATATTCTCCATCGGAACTTGTGGGTACTCATCCAGAGCAATTTTTTGCACCTGAAGATACTAGACGACTTGTCAAAGCTTATTATACTATTCTCAAAAACCCAGTAAACTATACTCTTTCCTACCGCATTCTTCATCAAGATGGTAGATATATTTGGTTTGAAACTACCGCTCGGACAATTCGCCATCCTGAAACTGGGAAAGTACAAGAAATTATTGCAGTTTCTCGTGACATTTCTGACCGTAAACAAAGAGAAGAAGAATTGCAAGAAAGTGAAGCAGCTATTCGGAGACTATATCAAATAACTTCCACTCCTTATCAACATAAAAATCCAGATAATTGTCTGAGTTCTTGTTTTAATCATCGCCTCCAACAATTATTAGAAATGGGGTGTGAAAAGTTTGGTTTAGAAATAGGAGTATTGTCTCGAATTGAGGATAATCAATATACTATTGTCGCAGCTAAAAGTCCCGATAATTCTATTTCTCCAGGACAAAAATTCGACTTAGAAAAAACTTTTATTTTTGCAGCCATAGGAGAAGAAACAATATGTTTTGAATCTATCAAGTATTCGGGTTTTTATAGCACCATAGATATGGCTTTTCCCATCGAAGCATATATGGGAGCGCCAATTATGCTAGGAGGTTCAGTTTACGGTACTCTTAATTTCTGGAGTCCTCAAGCTCTCAGCGAACCTTTTAAAGCTGTAGATCAAGAATTATTAAAACTAATGGCGCAGTGGATAAGTGGAGAATTAGAGCGTCAAAAAACGGCGCGGGATCTAGAAAAAGCTAGAGATGAAGCACTAGCTGCTACTAGAGCTAAAAGTGAATTTCTAGCAACTATGAGCCATGAAATTAGAACTCCAATGAATGCAGTTATTGGTATGACTGGTTTACTATTAGATACTCCTCTAAAATCAGACCAAAAAGATTTTGTTGAGACTATTCGTAGTAGTGGTGATGCTTTACTATCACTGATTAACGATATACTTGATTTCTCCAAAATAGAATCAGAAAAATTAGACTTAGAAGAACATCCTTTTGATTTACAAACTTGTCTGGAAGAATCGATTGATTTATTAGCAGCAAAAGCTTCTGAGCAAGGATTAGAGCTTGCCTATTTTATTGACCCAGAAACTCCAACTATGGTTATCGGAGATATTACTAGGGTACGTCAAATTTTAGTGAATCTCTTGAGTAATGCTGTGAAATTTACTTCTCATGGTGAGGTATTAGTTTCTGTTAGTGGCAGAAGGCTAGAAACAGAACAAAATTTACAAAATTTAGCAGCAGAAAATATTTCCGAATCTAATATTTGTGATATTTGGCCTGTGTATGAAATACAATTTTCAGTTAAAGATACAGGTATTGGCATTCCTGCGAGTCGTATGAATCGTTTATTTAAGTCTTTTAGTCAAGTTGATTCTTCTACCAGTCGAGAATATGGGGGTACAGGTTTAGGATTAGTTATTAGTAAAAAATTAGCTGAAATGATGGGTGGTCAGATGTGGGTTGAGAGTATGGGTGTAATTGGCGGAACTCCCCCAGCAGGTTATAGATTATCTACTTTAGATCAAAAGTCTGCTAATATAAATGAAAAATTTGGTTCAACTTTCTATTTTACGATAGTCAATAAATCTAGTATTCAGACTGTTAAAGATAAATTAATTGAAACTAATTATTTAGATGGTAGTCAGCATAATTTAGTAGATAAAAGAATACTAATTGTTGATGATAATAGTACGAATAGAAAAATTTTGTTAAAACAAACTGAATCTTGGGGGATGATAGTCAGCACTGCTGAAAATGCTAATCATGCTTTAGAATTAATGGCAACAGAAAATCAGTTTGATGTGGCAATTGTAGATATGCAAATGCCAGAAATTGACGGTTTAACTTTAGCCACAAAAATTCATCAAAATCAAATTTATCAGGATTTACCTCTGGTACTTCTCTCTTCTTTAGGTAAGCAAGAAATTAATCTTTCTAATCAATTATTTGCAGCAGTTATTAATAAACCTGTCAAACAGTCTCAGCTTTATGAAATCTTACTAAATATTTTTTCTGGTCAAGGTATTCAAGTTAGAGTCACAAATAATAGTAAATGGAATACTGAAGCAATTCCTTTATTGGCAGAACAATTACCCCTAAGAATATTATTAGCTGATGACCATTTAGTTAATCAAAAAGTAGCTTTACAAATTTTACAAAGGATGGGATATCGTGCTGATGTTGCTAGTAATGGTTTAGAAGTTTTAGAGGCTGTATTTGGTTTGCCTTATGATGTAGTTTTGATGGATGTACAAATGCCTTTGATGGATGGTCTCGAAGCATCTCGTCGCATTCGGCAAGAATACGAAAATCCCACAGAATATCCTGAAAAAGCTTCTCAAGAAAGACCTCGAATTATTGCTATGACTGCTAATGCAATGCAGGGCGACCGCGAGGAATGTATAGCTGCGGGAATGGATGATTATATTAGTAAACCTATACAAATGGAGCAGCTTATTGAAGCTTTGAGTAAATGTAAACCTCTGGTCTTTGAGGGGAAAGAAAAACTGAATTTTCCACAATCAAATACTTTGACACAAACTGAGGAAAATAATAATAATACTTCTACTGAAAAGACTATCCTTGAGAGTAAAGTAATAGAAAGTTTGAGAGAAGTAGAAGCTCTAGATGAAGTAATAGAAATTTATTTGGAGACTTCTCCGGAACTTCTAGAAAATATTAATATTGCTATTAATCAAGCTAATCCATTAATACTTAAGAATGCTGCTCATTCTTTGAAGTCTATTAGTGGTACTTTAGGGGCGATGATTTTGTATAAGGTTTGTCAGGAGTTAGAAGTATTAGCTCGTTTAGCTGATGAGTCGGAAAATTCTACTCCACCAGAAGCAATAGAGATTTTTGCTGAGGTGAAAATTGAGTATGAAAAAGTTATTAATGCTTTGAAATTAGAGCGACAGAAATAGTAGTAGTTGTATGGCACATCTAAAATTTGGCAATATTAGGGGTGAGTTCCGCGTTAAGTTAATAGTGTTACAAATTATTCAGATAAACCAGTCCCTACAATATTAATCACGAAATGCCTGGACAATTTTTCATCACAAAAATTAACTTGGTAGGGGTGGGTTCATCCGTTTAATTATGATACCCAACAATAAATAAAATAAACCCACCCCCCATCACCATTAATTCACAATATATTGATTCATGGTGATGGGGCAGGTTTAGTTAATTCAATTATTACTATCAAAATCAATTACAGAACCTGCCCCTACAATATTAATAACGAAATACCCAGACAATTTTTCATCACAAAAATTAACCTGTAGGGGTGGGTTCATCCGTTGAATTACGGTACACAAAAATAAATAAAATAAACCCACCCCCCCATCACTATTAATTGTAGAATTTTTGTTGATGGGATTTATTCATAAGTTGGGGGCAAGTTTAGTTAATTCAATTATTAACATCAAAATCAATGATGGAGTCTGCCCCTACAATATTAATGACAAAATGCACCGACAATTTTTCATCAAAAAAATTAACCCGGTAGGAGTAGGTTCATCCGTTTAATTATGATACCCAACAATAAATAAAATAAGCACACCCCTTGATCGCCATTAATTTCACAATATTTATTCATAGGTTTGGAGCAAGTTTAGTTAATTTAATTATCACCATCAAAATTAATTACAGAAACTGCCCCTACAATATTAATAAATTAATCCGCTAGGGGTGGATTCATCCATTAATTACGATAACCAACAATAAATGTCATAAACCCACCCCCCATCACAATTAATTCCACAATATTTATTCATGGGTTGGGGGCAAGTTTAGTTAATTCAATTATTAACATCAAAATCAATGATGGAGTCTGCCCCTACAATATTAATGACAAAATGCACCGACAATTTTTCATCAAAAAAATCAACCAGTAGGGGTTGGTTTATCCGTTCAATTACATACCTAACAATAAATAATAATAAACCTATCCCCCATCACCATTAATTTCACAATATTTATTCACCGAACTCTTCTCGGCTTATTGCCTTTAAACCCACTCCAACCAATAGTTAAATAACAACTTGCCAGTAATAAGCTTGTTAAACCTATTTTGATACTAGAATGAAAAGTTGATAGTTGTGATTTTTGTATTTCTCGCTGCTGTTTCCTTTCTATTTGTTTTGTTAGAGTTTCGCGAACTTCTTCTACTTTTACTTTAAAAGCATTAGGATTACTTTTAAACTTTTCTAAATTAGCTATTTGTTCTTCGCTCAATTGTCTTTTTCTGGTAAATGACTCTAATTTTTGTTTATCCCGGAGCATATCGCCTATTACATTTTGTTGCTCATCTAAACGTTCTGCTAATGTTTCTTTTTCTTCTTTGGCAGTTTGATTTGCTATTTCCACTGCTTCATTACTTACTGCTACAGCATTACTAATATGTAGGGGAATAATTAGCAAAAATATGATACCGAAAAAGAAAGATAATAAATAAACCCAAAATTTTAAGCTATCCCACTTAAGTTTAGGTTGTGGTGGAGCTAAACCAATAATTTCTTCAAAGCCATAAGCACAAAACATTAAGGCTATTCCTAAAATTGGTACAATACCTTCTTCTACTATTGTGGTTGTGAAATTGAGACTCCAGTCTGGATCTCCTATCTTGATAGTAAATAGAAGCAAAACATAGTTGATAATGGTAAATAGTACCAAGATAATTCCAGCTAGTTTCATAAATCTAACTGCTTGGACTGGTACTTGACTGATATTAGTTCCTTTCATAGTTGAGATTTATAATATTTACGTCAATCTAGTTGGAGCAAAAATTGCCCACAGTTGATCAAAAAAATTGGGTCGCGCAACCCCACCTTTGAAGGCGAAATGTTTTTGAAGCGGGGCTTAAATCCCCCTGACAAAAACAACTTCTGACTTTTGACTTCTGACTTCTTACTTCGTTAAGCCCTGTCTATATCTATCTAGATATCATTTCTACCATATAATCTTATCTTCATATTATCTTTAAAAAAATTTGCGTATTTACTCTAGTTGACTATCCTATTTTTTCTAGTTACGATAGAAATGTAATAAAACAAGAGTATGAATTGGCTAAAACTGAAAAGTAATTAATGCTTCTTCTATTGTTGAAATAACTTAGAGTTTATAGTTGTTAAAGTAACTTAGTTATTTAAGAAACTGAGAGTATAAAAAAAATACTTATTAGCTGCGAAATATCTAAGTTATGATAATCAATAATTTTTGTTCACTATTTACAGGAAAATATATCCATGAAAAAATTACTTACAGCGATCGCTTCTACAGCTTTTTTAACTTTATCTGCTGCGGTACCTAGTATGGCAGAAGTTGTTGATGTTCCTATAGATGACCTTGGAATGGTGTTACTATCAAATGAAAGTTCTTATGGTGATGCAAGTTTAGGTTTAGATACAGAGTTAAACGAATATACATCTGTAACCCTTGGAGGTTGTACCGCCGATCTAATGTGTGTGCAAAATCAAATAGGTGCCTGGGGATTAGTCGAGTGTAGTGGTGCTGCTACTGCTGGAGGCAATATGAGTTTACAAGCTGGAGCGCAATGTGTTATTGATAAAGGAGGTTTCGAGGCATACAACAGTTGTACAACTGGCACTTGCCCATTAAAATAAAAGGCAACTAAATAACTCCGTTCAAACAAAAGAATTTAACTTCCCTTCGGGGCAGTCCCGCGCTCTCCGGTGGGGGAGCGACGCAATTGGAAAGCCAGGGCAAAGATTCGGATACCTTCATAAGCTGTTCATATGCCCAAGACACAAGCTAGGTACATTTTGTTATTATCAATGTCAATACAGGGGGAAGACATCACCTCTGTCATGCGCAGCGGTTAGGGTTTCCCAGACTGAAGAATCCCTCGTTTTCCCGTAAGGGAAACGTCGGGAGTATGTCAAGACTTAGAAGTCAGAATGTTTGATATATTCTGGCTCCTGGTTTTTTTTGATTTTATTGCTCAGTAGGGGCGGGTTTAACCCAAATATAAATTAGCTATAGTATTCATCAAAACCCGCTCCATTATCAATAAATTACGCAACTGAAAAACTACCTGTAATATTATGTGCCTCCTCTAGGGGAGCTACCCTAACGGATAATAAGTTATAAGAAAAGTTTTTGTTTGTAGTAGGGCTTTAGCCCTATCTTTAGTTCGGGCTAAAGCCCTACTACGAGCCTAATTATAATTATTCAACCGGACATGATATAATACTATGTTGGGATAATCAATTATAAAAAAGTATTAGTTTGTAGTTCTGCCCTAGCCCGCTAAATGTGTATCTAGAGACCACAGTAGGGACGTTACATGCAACTTCCCTACACGCTTTTGGTTATGGCAATGTGGTTCATCAAGAAAGAAAACCCTGTTAAGTTAACGCGGAACCCGCCCCTATCCCTATTCCAGACTTTAATACTCACTAACGAAAAGAGAAACTTCTAATGCTTTACCGAAAAATTGGGTTTAAAGCCTCGCCCATAAGCGGGCGACTTTTTAGTTGATTTTTTTCAAAGGTAATCTTATCATATTGTTAGTAATAAAGTCATTTTATGAAAGCGAGATTCAAGTACCGTATATATCCAACATCAGGGCAAAAAAACCGAGAGCGCAAAACTATTTGGTTGTGTCCGTGTTGTCTGGAATGATAGTCTAGCTTGCTGCCTTTGAAAAGTACAAATCTGGAGAGAAGAAGCCTGTTAACTCACAGCTACAAAAACAGTTTATTACGCAGGGGCATCTATGCGAATCGCCCCTACAAAAAACTGAAGATAGAGAGTGGTTATCAGAAGTTTCTACTATTCCATTGCAGCAATCTTTAAACGAT
This sequence comes from Okeania sp. SIO2F4, assembly GCF_010672385.1. Classification (GTDB taxonomy): domain Bacteria; phylum Cyanobacteriota; class Cyanobacteriia; order Cyanobacteriales; family Microcoleaceae; genus Trichodesmium. The sequence continues at coordinate 4,176 of NZ_JAAHGT010000190.1, read as the reverse complement.
TTAAACCGTAGGGGCGAATGGCCATTCGCCCCTACAAAACTTTTTTAAATCAACTCAAGGCAACAGAAAAGGTAAACCTGTAAGACCTCCAGATTGCTTCGTTCCTCGCAACGCTCCGCGATTTAAGAGTAGAAAGTCAAAGCAAACAGCTAGGTTTACATGCATGTGGATTTAAGGTTGGTCAGCATAAAGTCCCTAGCAACGCCAAGATTGGAAAGCTGAAAATTGTGTGGTCAAGGGAGCTACCTAATGTTCCATCATCAGTAACAGTAATCAAAGATGGTAGGGGCGATTCGCATAGATGCCCCTACCAGATATTTCTTAAGTTTTGTGGTAGAAATTTTGCCTGAAACCTTACCTAAAACTAATAATTCAGTAGGTATAGATTTAGGAATTAAAACTTTTGCTACGGTAGGGACGTTGCATAAGGGCGTCCGTACATGGTCAAAAAATTGATGCACCAAAACCACTAAAGAAACGAATTAAGAAGTACCGAAAACTAAGTAAGTCATTATCCAAGAAAACTAGAGGTACAAATCGATCTCAAAAAGCTAGATTGAGAATAGCTAAATTTCATGCCAAACTCAAAGATACGCTTAACAGATTTTCTACATAAATTATCTACTGAAATAATTCGTGAAAACCAAACAATTATTTTAGAGGATTTGTTTGCGAAGCATTCCGAAGAAAACGTTTCTGGAATGGTTAGAAACCGTAAATTATCTAGAGCCATATCTGATGCACGGTTGGAGACAGTTCCGAACACTGTTAGAAGGAATTGCTGAAAAATACGGTCGTGATTTTAGATTGATTAGCCGTTGGGAACCCACATCCCAAACTTGCTCTAGTTGTAGATTTAAAGGTGGAAAATTAGATTTATCAATTCGTGAGTGGGAATGCCTTAATTGCGGAAGTAAGCATGATAGAGACGAAAATGCAGCAAGAAATATATTAGTCGCGGGTGGGCAATCCGAGACATTAAACGGACAGGTCCTCAAGCATGAGACTACTGCCAAAGTAGCAGCAGCCTGTGAGATGTCAACCCGCATCGGAGCTACGACTCGGTAGGAATCCCCGTGCCTTTAGGCCGGGGAGGATGTCAATTTGCAGACTTACGCTTAGTAGCAGCAACCAAACCACCAATAGCCATTAGACCTAATAATGTAGAAGGCTCAGGTGTAGCAGCAGGAGGTTCAGGTAAAACTTCACCTGTTATACCATCTATATAAACTTCATAGTTACCACTAAAAGAACCTGCTGCATCACTGTCAGCTAATCCACTAGCAGTAGCAGAGTCACTCCAACCGTAACCAATAACTCCATTAACCTCGTATGCAAAAATTTCACTCATTTGCACACCTTCTAAGAAGCTTGCTAACATTGGGTTTACGTTTCTGAATCTATCTGCTAAGTTGAAGTGACCTGCTAAACCAACCACAATGTCGTCACCAACTTCGTTTATGTAAGAGATGTTAGGATCGCTAATCAGATCGAATCCCCCATTGCTTATAAAGATACCATAAGCAGTGTTTCTGAAAGAAGTACTGCTTGCCAAAGCAGTTTGTGCCCAGGCATCATCAAACCATTCTGAACCAACAGTTTGTTGCCAAGTAACATCGTTGTAAATGTTCTCAGTCACATTGGTAAATGTAGCAGGTCCTCCCTGAATATTGTCAGCTTCTACTCCAGCAAGTGGATTACCACCTGTATCGCTACTACCTAACTCTACGTTGCCACCAGGATTAGAACTATCTCCTTGTAAAATTGAATTTAACTGAGTCAAGTCGTTAGTTACTTCAAAACCAGTACCTACTTGTTCGCGCAATATCAAATCTGTACCTATCGGACTAAAAGTAGCAGCCATTGCAGGAGCGCCGAAAACTGCACTCATACCAGCAACAACAGAAGCACTTGCTAAAAATTTCTTTACTAATCCTGCCATGATTTTTGTTTCCTTAATTTTGATTTGTGTCTTGTAAAAATTAGCTAGGCTAAAAAACTTATAAACGACTGATGAAATAGAAATTTATCTATTAAATTCATCAAACCATAAGTAACAAGATATTATGTGTGTTTCAAATCACCGATACTTATGATTTTTATTTAGTCTTTTGTCTAAGAATGCACCTATAGTTAGGATTTATATTATTTCCCAGTCATTTAAGCTTTTTTATTTTCGCTTAAACTTATTATAAGCAGGTTTAAAATCAAATGTCTATAGTTTTATATGAACTTTTAGTGAAGTTTTGCTACCTCTAAAAACGTTGTTATCGCGTATGTAATTACACGTAATAATTATTAATCAAAGAAATTAATCCTCAGTATAATCAATTAATACTTTCTACTAATAACCAAATTTTTCCATCTCAATTAACTACAAATTAAAAGTGAGTATTTCCCTAAAACATTCTCTGGAAACACCCACTATGACTACTGTTAAACTTACAGCAGTTTTCAAAAAGGTAGACTACAAAACTTCTGCCTCACAGGAGTGCGCATTCCCTCTCTTGGTCAGCATTCCCTCACAGGAGTGCGCGTTCCGCAAGCGAGCTGTCGGCGGCGCGGGGTCTGACCGCTTGCGTCTTGCCTCTTCCAGAGGAGCTGCCTCTTGCTACGGTAGCTCTCGCTAACGCTAACGCCGACGCGGGGTCGCACCGCTTCTGCCCTCAGCATAAGTGCCTTTAAGCAAAAATTTCTGTATTCTACATTAATGAAAAGCGCTATAATTAACCCAGCTTTTCAGACAAAACATTATTTGTTTGTAGTTGGGCTTTAGCCCCTTATAATAGAATCCGGCTTAACAGTCCTCATTGCGATGATAGGAAGTAATCTCAGGAGTTGCGCGAGATTGCTTCCTTCCACTTCGTTCCAGTCGCTGCGGACTTACAATTACTAATCATCTGGATTTGATACTAAATATGTATCTTTGGGCTTTAGTCCAACTACGAGCCTGATTATCAGTAGTCGAGTAGTAGACTGTTTCATCTTAAATGTTGCAATAGATGTAAGTTGGTTTGAGGGACGTAGCAAGATCCCTTCAACAATTAATAATTAATTATTAATTATTAATTATTACCTCTTCTTATAACGGATAGGATTGGCGCTCAAGGAATTTTTTTTCTTTCTTCTCCATGAATAAAGAGGCTTTATACCTTAATTTTTCGGTAAGGGTAACCCAACAACAATCTTTCTCCCCTACTCCCCAGACTCCCCACACTTCCAATACCATTACTATCATCACCATTAAATATTTAAGGGGCTAGAGCAATACTACGAGCCTAGTAAAAATACCGAAATTTTCTCCACAGCCCTTGACAAAACCTCCGGCTTATGCACTAAAGCAAACCTCACATATCCCTCTCCTGCCTTTCCAAAACCAGCCCCAGGAGCAACCGCTACCCCCGTACTTTCCACTAGACCCACACAGAACCCCACAGAATCATTTGCCCATAATTCCGGCAACTTTGCCCAAACATACATAGTAGCCGATGGTATTGGCACAGGCCAACCAATTTTTTCCAATGCCCCAACAAAAATGTCCCGCCGTTGACGAAAAATGTCCACAGTTTCTCTCACTACCTCTTGTGGACCAGTTAAAGCAGCGATCGCTCCATTGAAAATGCCCCGATACTGATTAAAGTCAATACAAGCCTTAACCTGTCGCAAAGCCTGAATCAACTGAGCATTACCAATAGCATAACCTACACGGAAACCTCCCATACTATAGGACTTAGACATGGTAAAAAATTCTATAGAGACTGTTTTTTCTGGGTCAGCTTGAAAAATCGAAGGAGCCAGAGCCTGTTTTCCTGGAGCTTCATAAAATGAATCAAAAACAAAATCCACATAAGGAGCATCGTGAACTAAGACCAAATTATACTTTTGGCAAAAAGCCACAGCCTCTTCCAGAAAAGATAAAGGAGCGATCGCCGTGGTCGGATTATGGGGATAACTCAAAACCATCATTTTTGCCTGAGCCAAAACAGATTGAGGAATATCTGCCAAAACAGGCAAAAACTTATTCTCTGCCAATAAAGGCATAGGGTAAACCTGACCCCCCGCCAAATACACCCCACCACTATGAGAAGGATAACCAGGGTCTTGCAATAAAGCAAAATCCCCAGGATTCAGTACAGCCAAAGGTAAATGAGCCGTACCCTCCTGGGAACCAATCAA
>NZ_JAAHGT010000019.1 GCF_010672385.1 Okeania sp. SIO2F4 | reverse complement strand
GGTGGATTTATGATTCTCTGGTTAGCAGGAATGCCTGTCAGTGTCTATAAAAAGAGAAAAAAGAGCCTTGAAAGGAGCGGATAAAATTGCTTTAAGAGTTGGGAAGGTGTTAAACAAGTACAAAATCAATAAATATTATAATTTAAACATCACAGATTCAGACTTTACTTATGAGCGAAAACAAGAATTAATTGATAAATAAATAGCTTTAGACGGGGTTTATATTTTGAGAACTTCTGTAGATAAAACTCTCATGAAATCAGAAGAAATAGTCAAGGCTTATAAAAGTTTATCTTCTGTAGAGCAAGCTTTCCGTTGTTATAAATCCATTGATTTAAAAGTGCATCCTATTTATCATTATAAGGGAGACAGAGTTAAGGCACACATTTTCTTGTGTATGTTGGCTTATTATGTAGAATGGCATTTAAAACAAAAATTAGCCCCTTTATTATTTGAAGATGAAGATTCGAAGTTCGCGTAGCGTCCCGGAGGGAACGGAGACCTCGCCATCCCATCCTAACGGACTGCTCCGCTTTCCGACCGCTGTCTTGGTCGATTGGAGGCCAGCGAGGAGACCTCGGCATCCCATCCTAACGGACTGCTCCGCTTTCCGACCGCTTTTTTCTCCACGGCGAGTGAGAGGCTTTAAACCCTTATTTTTCGGTAACTGAATTCATAAATTAATTATCTAAAAACACTTTTGCTTTGATTTAGTATTAGCTAATAACTAAGGGTTTCTAAAATTAGTGAGGCACATTTGGTTTTATTCTGATATTCTCCATTTTCCCTATAAAGTTAGAATTTTGTACCTCACAATTATAAAATTGCTATAGATGACAACTAACCACCATAATTCCAGCCTGTACTTTCTAACAATAGAGGGTCTCCCTCACGATGTATACCTGCTGCAATTACTTCCCCTACATATACAGTATGATCGCCTTCTTCTATAGCACCCACAACTCTACATTCAACATAGCCAAGAGTATCAGAAATAATTGGGCAACCAGTTTCTCCTAAATAAAATTCTACTTCTTCAAATTTATTCCCCACACGACGTTGAGGTTTGAAAAATTGTTGAGCTAAATCTTTTTGCCCTGCTGCTAAGAAACTAAGAGAAAATACTCCACTAGCCTTAATCATGGCATGGGATTTAGAATCTTTATTAACACAATTAACAATTAGGGGAGGCTTAAAAGATGCTTGCATTACCCAACTAGCTGTAAAGCCATTTACTTCATCGCCATCTTTAACACCACAGATGTATAATCCATGAGGAATTTTACGCAGTATAGTTTTTTTTGCCTGTTCGTCTAGCAAAGTTTTACCCACTATATATTGAAGAATTTTACATTTTTTATTTTAACTAAAGTCAATACATTAGACATCTCCCCAAGTAAATTTCCTCAGAATAGGCAAGGGAATAGATTTATTGCAGGAGTAGGCAATAGTCAACAGGTAACAGGGGACATATTTTTACAAAAAATACCACAAGAAGATACTTTTATAGTGACTTTTTCTGATAATCCAATTTAATGATTCAATAAGATTACTTATTGGCACTGGAGGTGTATTCAAATAAAGCCTCATAATTTAACCAAACTCTAAAAAATATATAGCAAGTTTTGTGGTATAATAAGAAATTTGGCTAACTAATTAAATGTTTTTAGTTACAGGTTTTTGAGTTGTAAAGTCTAGATATAGTGTAGCGCTATAGTTTTACTCCTACCTATATAGTGTACTTACCTGAACTATCCCGACGCTGACGCTTGCGTACAGCGCGGACAACAACCCAGAGACCAGCATAGCAGTAGATTTCTTACGTCCTCTATTACTAAGGCTTACAGTCTGGCGATCGGCTTTGTCCCGCGTCCCACAGGTCAAAATTCGTAGTCCCTCATCTGTGAGATTAATTGCAGCGTTAACATCTGTGTCGTGTTTGGTGTGACAGTTCTCGCAAGTCCATTGTCTGACATCAAGAGG
>NZ_JAAHGT010000189.1 GCF_010672385.1 Okeania sp. SIO2F4 | reverse complement strand
CAAAATTTTCCTAACTGCCAAATGAATTTTTATCATCTGTCACAATTCCTGGAATTAGGCTGATTTTGCCGATTGACTCTAGATGTACTGTAGCGCTATAGTTCTTTCTCACTAAATCTAGTCTTTAGAGGAAATTCTCAATTTTTAGTTAGACTTTGCTCTTACCTCAAAATTTTCCTAACTACTAACTGAATTTTTATCATCTGTCACAATTCCTGGAATTAGGCTGATTTTGCCGATTGACTCTAGATGTACTGTAGCGCTATAGTTGTTTCTCACTAAATCTAGTCTTTAGAGGAAATTCTCAGTTTTTAGTTAAACTTTTATCATACCTCAAAACTTCCCTAACTACTAACTGAATTTTTGTTATCTGCCACAATTCCTGGAATTACCCCTTTTGCCCTCTTAAGTCTAGATGTAGTGTAGCGCTATAGTTCTTTCTCACTACATCTAGTATTTGAGGGAATTCTCAATTTTTAGCTTAAACTTTTATGCTACCTCAAAACTTGCCTAAGTGCCAACTGAATTTTTGCCATCTGCCACAATAGAACGCATACCTTCTAAAGTTGCTGGAATATTCCGGGGGTCCATAAACATAACCTTACTACTTTCACTACTACCAATTTTTTGACCCATATCTAGATAATTTTGAGCTAATAAAAATTGGAGTGCTTCTTTTGCATTGGGGTCTTCATGGAGAGTTTTAGTAATAATTTCTAATGCTTCAGCAGTTGCTTGGGCTTTCAATACTTGAGATTGACGTTCAGCTTGAGCCTTTAGGACAATTGCCTTTTGTTGTGCTTCTGCTTCTAAAACTGTTGCTTTTTGACGTGCTTGAGCATCAAGAACTTGTGATTCTGCTTTACCCCTAGCAGAGTTAATTGCAGAATCTCTTTCCCCTTCCGAAGTTAAAATTGCTGCCCGTTTTTGTCGTTCCGCAGTCATCTGTAATTCCATAGAATCTTGTACTGCTTTGGAAGGGCTAATATCTCGTAATTCGACTCTGGTTACTTTTACTCCCCAAGGGTCAGTAGCAATGTCTAATTCTCTGAGTAATACCTCATTAATTTCTGTGCGAGCTGTAAAAGTTTGGTCTAATTCTAATTTACCCATTTCTGCCCGAATTTGAGTTAGAACTAGATTAACCATTGCAGATTGGAGATTTTCTACTTTGTAGTAAGCTTTCTCCATATCCATAATTCGCCAATAAACCACAGCATCTACACTAATTGCTACGTTATCTCTAGTAATACATGGTTGAGGTGGAATATCTAATACTTTTTCCCGAATAGTTTCTTGATAAGAAATTCTATCCAAAAATGGGATAATAAATTTCAAACCGGCATCTAATTTTCTGCCATTATATCTGCCTAAAGTTTCAACTAAAGCTTCATTTCCTTGATTAATAACTTTGACACTTCCGGCTAGACTTGAACCACCTAAAGCTAAAAATACGAGTAAAAAAAACTGTTCCATTTTTCATCTCCTAATTATCTAAATTAGTTATTAGTTGTGATTTCAATTGATTTTTATGGGGAGGGTTTAACTGAAGAATTTAATGAATTTTATAGCAGAATCTCTTTGCCCTTCTGAAGTTAAAATTGCTGCCTGTTTTTTCCCTTCCACAGTCATTTCAGTTATTAGTTAGCCTCCGGATTAGGAACTGCGTTAACAGTTATTAGTTAGCCTCCTAGGTCGGAACTTCGTTAACAGTACCGACCGCTGAAAGAAAAGGCTTGAAATGCTAAAGTTTATTCTTTTCATCCCCTTAAAAGTGGCAAAAGGGGAGGCTTGAGACCTTATTTTTTGGTCATTTTTAATTCTACACATTTAATTCTATAGTCATCCTACTAAATAGGTCGTAACAAATCAAAAAGTAAATAAAAAAAACTGAAACTCCCACCTGTTGCATGTTGCCTGTTGCCTGTTCCCTAAAAAGCGATTTTTGACACGAATAAAATAGGATTGCTATATACAGAAATTAGCAATGATTTATGAGACTCACTGTAGTTGAAAAACCCTTTATAGGGTGAAGTTTTTCTGACATCTGAATTATTGATTGCTAGAGAACGTTGTCTTGCTTTTAATGGGCTAATATCTCTTCATTAATTGATAATTGATAATGGATAATTGATAATTACAAGAAGGTTAAAACCGTTACACCAATTGAAGATTAGGAAATATCATTTCTTCTCTTGGTCGATTGGATATGGCGTTTCGGCGCTTGAGCCGACATGAAAAGCGTACTTCGCAGCTCCTCTGCAAGAGGCAGCGGCTCTGTCAAGAGCGGGAGACCTCGCCATCCCATCCTACGGAATGCTTCGCTTTCCGACCGCTGTGTTGGTCGATTGGAGGCAAGCGAGGAGACCTCGCCATCCCATCCTGACGGAATGCTGCGCTTTCCGACCGCTTTTTTCCCCTATCCAAGGGGAAGCTTTAAACCACAATTATTTAATTAACAATTAATAATTAATAATTCGGTAATTAAACTCTAGATACTTTTACTCCTCAAGGATCAGTAGCAATGTCTAATTCTCTGAGCAATACCTCATTAATTTCTGTACGAGCTGTAAAAGTTTGGTCTAATTATAGTTTACCCATTTCTGCCAGAATTTGAGTTAAAACTAGATTAACTATTGCAGATTGAATATTATCGACTTTGTAGTAAGCTTTTTCTATATCGATAATCTGCCAATAAACTACAGCATCTATAGTAATTGCCAGATTGTCTCTAGTAATAGATAGTTTAGCTGGAATATCCAATACTTTTTCCCGATATAGTTTCCCGAGAAGCAATTATATCTACAAATGGGATAATGAATTTCAAACCTGCATCTAATTTTCTACCTTTATATCTACTTGAGGTTTCAAGCAAAGGTTGATTTTCTTGAGGAATAAACCAAACACTTCCAGCTAAAATATAACCACCTAAAGCCAGAAATAATAGCCCAAAAAATTATTCCATTTTTCATCTCCTAATTATCTAATAAGTTGTTATTTCAATTGATTTTGGTTGGGGAGATAAACAGAAGAATGTAATAAATTTTCTGGTAAGACAAACAAAGTATTACCTTCTCGTCTAACGACAATAACTTTTTCTTGAGCAGCGATCATACTATCTTGATCGTCACATTTAGCTCGCCAAGAATTACCTTCATAAAGCACCCTACCAGGCTGACCTGGTAATATTTCTGTTAAAGTTTCTGCTTCCTTGGCATCAGCAATACTAACTACTGTACGGTGGGGCAACAGACGACGGAAAGCAACAATAGAAGCTACAGAAAAAATCATCCACAAGGCTACCTGTAGACTCAAACTAGGAATTAAGAGGGACACTCCTGCCACAACAAAGGCACTTAGTCCCATCATAAATTCAACAAAGGCCGTGGGTACAAGGAGTTCTAAAAAACAAAGAATTGCCCCAGCTAGTAACCAAAATATCGTTGGATTTAATAGCATGGATAAATAGAAGTAGTGAGGTTAAAGAAGGGGTCAGCACTCAGCACTCAGCAATTAGTAGGATGGAACTCCGTTCCGCTCCGCGTTTCATGTCGGCGAAGCGCCGAAACATTTTTTTTTAGGTTTAGAAGGGGATTTCAAATCATCCGGCATATTTGCTGGGGATTTTAACCCAGAGCTGCTAAAAGCTGTTTCGCTACACAAAATGAAAAACGTAGTTACTACCCAAGAGGCTAGCTGAATACTAAAAGCTGATAGCTAGTTAAATTTATTAGTGATTTTTCCGTAAAATTACTGTAATTTGGTGACATCATTACCTAGAATCATACCTTGACAAATAATCAGGTATATGATTAGTTTATTGCGAAATTTATCAAGATAGCTTCTATCTCAACATATCTTTGCGTTTTGACGCTGAGAAAGTATTCTAAAAACCTCCTAATTTATTTATCAACAGCTAAGAAAACAATTCCTTACAAAAATTCTCAGATTAATTTTCAAATAGCAGAACTTTTTACTTCATAAAAAGTAAATTGTCTGACTTTTAACTTTTGACTTTTAACTTTTAACTTTTGACTTAATTTTATGATTACTTCTACCCCAATAATTTATTGTCCAAATATTAATTGTTCCAATCCGTCTAACTCCTGGGGTCGCCAAGAGTGTGAAGCTTGCCAAACTAAGTTAATCTATCGCTATTTATGGGCGGTTGCTCCAGGGGTTGAGATTTCTGTAGGGGAATTATTGGGCGATCGTTACTATGTTGTAGCTCCACAAGTTTGGCTGGATACTAAGCCTGGTGAACTTCCGTTTATGTATGAGGAGTTGCCAGATGATATTATGCCTTATCTACACTTATATCCCCAGAGGCTCCATACCCCAGAAGTATATGGTTTTTATCAATATGGAGAAGAAACTTATCCTACAGATATTCTGTTGCTAGATAACGTTCCTCTAGACTCTGAAGGTAAGTTGCTTCCTACTCTTGTGGAAGCTTGGCCCACAGCAGCTCCTGTACGTCAGGTCTACTGGTTGTGGCAAATGATGCAGTTATGGAAACCTCTATCAGAACAGCGTGTAGCTTTTAGTTTATTTACAAATAATTTACGGGTAGAAGATTGGCGGTTACGACTTTTAGAATTAGACCTACAAACCCATAATACTAAACTCAGGGATTTTAAGATTTTTTGGTCAAATTTGATTCCTACTGCTCATCCTCATATTCAAGAACCATTGACAGAGATTTGTCAGATGATTGGTGATATTGGGGAATCTTTAGAGGCGATCGCTCCGAAATTAAACCAACTACTATTAGAGCAGGCAGCCCAATTACCATTAAGTTTCCAAATAATGGGGGCTACAGATACTGGACCTGTCCGTCTGCATAATGAAGATTGTTGTTATCCTACAGAACAAGATTTAGTAAGTAACCAGCTAGTACCCCATTTAGCAATGATTTGTGATGGAGTGGGTGGCCATGATGGGGGAGAGGTAGCTAGTCAACTAGCAGTACAGTCCATTAAAAGATTGGTTCAAAACCTATTGACAGAGGTAGAGCAACAACAGGAGTTAACATCCCCAGATTTGGTAAATAAACAACTGGAGGAAATTATTCGGGTAGTCAATAATATGATTGCCACTGAGAATGATGAACAAGGAAGAGAGTCTCGACAGCGCATGGGTACAACATTAGTTATGGCAGTACAGTTACCTCAACAGGTGAAACCTTCCCCAGAATCAAATCCAAATAATGCCCATGAGTTGTATATAGCTAATGTGGGGGATAGTCGTGCCTATTGGTTAAGTAGAAATACCTGTAAGTTGTTGACTGTGGATGATAATGTTGCTTCTAGGGAGGTGCGTCTGGGTCATTGTCTGTATTGGCAGACATTACAACGTCGTGATGCGGGTGCTCTGACTCAGGCTCTGGGTACGAGGGATGGGGAGTTTATTCGTCCCACTATTCAAAGATTTTTGATTGAAGAAGAGGGTTTATTACTTTTATGTTCGGATGGTCTAAGTGATAATAATTGGGTTGAGAATTCTTGGGCTGAATATACTCCCAAGGTTTTCCGGGGTGAAATTTCTCTGAAGCAGGCAGTTGAGTCTCTAATTGATTTGGCGAATGAGAAAAATGGTCACGATAATACTTCGGTAGTGCTTGTCCACTATCGTCTTTCTCCAGAACAGTTAATTTTATCGAATATTCCTACACCACTACCTCCAGTTAGGGAAGCTTTAATGCCAGAATTGTCTGAGGCTTCTAAAGAACTTCTTTATAGTAATGATGAAGAAGTATCGGAACCTGAACCTGAGCCTAGAGACAACCCTGAACCTGAGCCTAAGTTGGAAACTGTTGTAGATTCTCCAAAATTAAAACCCTGGATGTTTATGGTTGGTTTGTTATTAATATTGTTGGTAGGAGCAATTGTAGCGGTGTGGCGGAATTGGGAAAATTTTCAGTCAACTCCTGATGATTCTCCTGCACCTTGGCAGAGTCCTATGATACCCTCGCCTTCGGAACCTCCAGTTTCTCCTAATTCTTAATCTTTATTCTGGGCTGATAAGTAGGTAGAGAAAATGATTTGTGTATTTACTAATCGGCTATATTCCTCATTACTTTTGACTCTTTACCTAAATGGAGCAATAAGGCCCACACCATAACGCTAGTTTGGTGTTGGGATGAATTGCGACCAACAAAAAAGAATGCAGGATTTATGTTGATCAGCGTTTTTCTGTTGTAAAATTGAGTGATGATAGTAAGAGAAGCCAAGCTATTAAACGGGTCTAAGGTGCAATATCAAGCCTTAGATGAAGCCATAAGAACCGCTCAATTCATTAGAAATAGAGCGGTTAGATTATGGCGGGACGAGCCTGATGTAAACAAGGCTCGTCTATCTCTGCTATGCAAAGAACTAGCTCACGAGTTTCCTTTTGCCAAAAAGTTAAACTCTATGGCGCGTCAGGCATCGGCAGAAAGGGCTTGGAATTCTATCTCTAACTTCTATCGTCGTTGTCGTGAGGGCGCGAAAAAGAAAGGCTATCCCCAATTCAAAAAGAATTCTCGCTCAGTTGAGTATAAAACATCAGGATGGAAGCTTTCAGAGGACTGTTTAACCATCAATTTCACAGATGGGTTTAAAGCTGGTCAGTTTTCTCTATTCTGTAATCATGAAACCCGAGAGGATTTATTCAGACTTAAAATTAATCGGGTGAGAGTTGTTAAACGTGCTGATGGTTATTATGCTCAATTCTGTTTCGATGCTAATCGTCAAGAAGCTGGAAACTATACAGGGAATGTGATAGGCATTGATTTGGGATTGAAGTATTTCTATAAAGACCAAAACGATAATACGGCCATTTATCCTAAGTATCTAAGACGAACCCAGAAGCGAATTAAAAAGCTACAACGACGATTATCTAGAAAGTTTGTTAAAGGGAAACCTCAATCAAACAACTACCACAAAGCTAGAATTAGATTAGGAAAAAGTCATTTGAAGATTCAACGCCAACGTAAAGATTGGGCAGTTAAGTTAGCTCGATGCGTAGTGTCATCTAACGATGTCGTGGTATATGAAGACCTGAAGATACAAAACATGGTCAAGAATCATCATCTGGCAAAGTCTATTTCTGATGCTTCGTGGTATCAATTCACTCAATGGCTAGACTATTACGGAAAGGTTTGGGATAAGACGGTAATTTCTGTAGCACCTCACTATACATCCCAAGACTGTTCAAACTGTGGTCATCGAGTCAAAAAATCACTCAGTACTAGAACTCATCAATGCCCAGAATGTAAGACAGAAATCTGTCGTGATACAAATGCGGCATTAAACATTTTAAAGAAAGGGATGAATATTCTAGGAGTTGAGTGGGTTCGAGGTACTGAAGGGCATTCAGGAACCTCTGGGAAACCAGGAACGCTTGAGAAGAGTTCGACCGCTGTTGATGAAGAGAAATCTGATTCAATAAGTTGTCTCGTTGAATCAAGAATTAACTTTGTTAAGAATCCCGCGCTGTAATTTTTAATTCAGCGTCGGGAGTATGTCAATCTTGCGTACTTCCTCACAGTTGAGATATTAATTTTTGTAGGTCTTTTGACATGGATGTATGGAAAATAATAATATTATCCCCTGAATCTCAATCTTTGATGAAAAAATTTTTGAAAGTTTAATAGATGTGAATTTGGGGTGGGTTTTATGCAAAAATAAAGAAATTGTTAAATAAGCATGTAATTTCTTCTTGGAGTTGCATGAAAATTTGTAGGTAGAGAATAATACAAGGTTTTATTATATGAAGGTAGGCGATCGTGTTCGCGTTAATAGTTCTGTTGTTGTTTATATTCATCCTGAACATAGAGGACAACCATTTGATCTTAAAGAGCAGGAAGGAGAAGTGATTAGTATTGTTAATGAATGGAAAGGCAGACCAGTTAGTGCTAATTTACCCATTCTTGTCCAATTTACAAAAAAACTTAAAGTTCATCTTAAGGAAGAGGAATTGGAAATAATCTCATAAATTAAGGTGAATACCAATGGGGTTTATGGGGCAGTGTCCCCATTAAATTCCCTATTTGATATAGCAGTCCGAATTTGAATTATATAGAAAATTTATTGAAATTAGGAAACCAAAGTAATAAGTACCTGGGCAAAATAACCAGTAGATTTTTGAATGTATGGAAGCATAAAGCAAATATTGCAGAGAAAGGTATATATACAATTTATTTTGTCTACCTATTTAGTTTAAGACTTTTTATCTAACGGGAGTTTAGTAAAAAATACTTAAAAAAAATAGCATTAAAAGCTTATATAGTAATAGCTTGATATCAAATAAAGCTGTTTCTTGATACAGGGGATTTCATTTAAGTAAGGCACACCCGTGCCAGGCAAGATGCCTACTCTACTCTACTCTACTTAAGTTCACAAAAGTTTTATTCTTAATCTTTGTACCTCATATACCTGGAATTTTATGCATTTCTAGATTTGAGCTATTTTTAGGTTTATTAATGTATTTCCTGTACCCCTATTGACTTTAAAGTCATTTTCGCTGTCAAAAATGTCAAAGTACCGCTAATTTCATGGATTTTTGACAAATAATTTTGCAGTGCTAAACTAGGTTTATTTCTGGTTATTTAGGGTAAATTAGTTGTAATAAAAAACCGAAAATATTGATGTCACTTCGCATTTTTTGTAGTTCTTTTTGGTGTTGTTCAGCTATAGCATAATACCACTGACAATAATTGTTAAAGTCTTCTCTATATTTTACCTCTTGATAAAATTCCTGGGTAGTTTGATAAACTTGACAAATTTCTGTAGCAGATGTGTTTGGTTCTGGAAAAATCTCTCTTAATTCTGGCTGCATCTAAAGTAAGTCCTATTATTGTTATTGAGGTATACAAATGTTTTGATTATAGCAAGAGAATATTGATGTGAAGTTTCTCTTCTATTAGACATAGGCGTGAAAAAGATATATACTTTTTGTAATAGTAGGGAATACTTAACTGTGAATAGGGAAAAGGTAAGATATTTTCAGAAAAAAGGCACGGAAAATGATGATTATTCCGAAATTTTACAACTATAGCTTATACGCCGTGTGCAACTTTTTCCAACCGACGAAATTTAGGGAGTTGTGAGAACCAGACTTTCCGCTCTTGACCCAGAAACGCTGATTATTCCGTAGAAAGTTGCACATCGCGTAGCTTATGCTAAATAAAAAAGAGTTGAACTCAACAAGTTATACCAAGGGTGATAAATCTTTGCTACAAATGACTAGGCTATTTATTAGGAGTCAGGAGTCGCATGGGAATCGCTTCAATACCATTTTTTTTGTCAAAAGTATATCTCCTGTCAAGTGTTTTAATCAAACTTATTATTCGTAACATTCTTTTTTTAAATTGGTCTTATGTGAAAAAGCGTTGCTGAATCAAGCTATGATATTAGGCGATCGCCATTAAAGAAAAATCATAGCCAAAATCAGCAACGTCTTTTTTTATATTGCTTATACCATTTTGAAAAAAGAATACTACAAAAAGTTACATCTCTATTGGAGATGTTTAAAAATAGCTGCTCCAATTCATTTTAGACAGCTTTCTCGATCATTTTCCTCTTTTTTTTCAATATTTATATAGAATCTGGTTATATAATATATATTGATAATTCTATAATTACTTCAAGCCTTCAATCCCCCCACCTCCCCATCTCCGAATCTCCTCATCTCCTCATCTCCGAATCTCCCGCAACCATATAATAAGTATTCAACCGGATTTGATCTGAATTGCACATAGCGCTATACCTTTAATTATGAGAAGGTAAGTAGCAAAAATTATAACTTGTCTACCACTAGAAAAAAATTCAAACACGATCACAAATCAAATAATTATTTTTATAACCAACCGCGCAGACGATAAACTATCATACCTATATATTCTTTCAATGCTTTAGTAGAATTTTGTAAATTTGCAGCATCAGGAATAATATTTAACAGAATACCTTGCCAACTATCTATTTTTTCCTGTAAGTCTCTTTCAGTAACTAAAAAATCTGTTGGTGCTGGAATTACTGGTATTTTCTGCTTTTTGAATATTAAAATAGAACGTGGAGTATGTAGTGCTGAAGTTACTAACAATACAGAACCTTTTATTTCTTTTGTTTCTAAAATTTGTTTAACATTAACAGCATTTTGATAAGTATTCAGAGAGTCAGTATCTTGTAAAATTGCTGTTTTTGGTACTCCCATAGACTCTGCAATTTCTGCCATATCTCCAGATTCAGGATTTCCTCCATCTTTCCAATCAATTCTACCTCCACTTAATATCATAAAAGGTGCTTTACCTTGTTTATATAATCTTACTCCATGTAAAATTCTATCTCCTGCTTCACTAAAATCTACCCAGGGGCGGGGGGAATTAGCTGGTTTAATCCCACCACCTAAAACTACTATTGCTTCTGCCGAAGGTAACTCTTTTGGCGGTAAATTTTGCCATTCTAAAGATTTAATAAGTCCTTGAGAAACCCAAGAATTACTAAAAGTAAGTGTTACTATAAATGCCAAAAAAATTACTAATGCTGACCATTTTGGATACCACCATAACAACACAAAAGCTATCAGCATTAGGAAACAAGATAGTCCTAATGGATAGATAAATAAAGGGAGTAATTTAGAGAGAAACAAAAACATTGGTAGTTCGGAAATTAAATAAGACCTCACTTAAGGAGGAGTTGAAATTAATAATTATTATGATGTGCAGATAATAGGTAATTTTTGTTTGTAGTAGGGCTTGAGCAATTTCTATCTTAGGGCTTCAGCCCTACTACTAGCTGTAATTATAACTATAGTGTTTTTATTTGAGATGTAAATCTAGATAATGGTTTTTTATAATAAAAAAAGAGTGCCGACCGGGTATAAATTCCCTTGTCTTTTTCAGTATTTAATGTTTTTTTCCCTTTTTTACTATTGTAACAGTGGCAATTCCCTATTCCCTTTTTATTTTAATAGAACTCAATTTTCACATCCCATTCAGAAACGCTATATTTAACCGAACACGATATTACCTATTTTTTAGAAGAGAATTAACTCAAAGGAATTTTTTTATTTCAACCTTAATTTAATGGTAAAAATAGTTTTGATAGATAACCAATCTTAAACAGCATTATCTCAAAATCAAAGTTATAAAAATCTATCAATAGTATCAAACTTAAGAGACTATTAGTATTTCTTTCGAGATTTTGAGGATATTTGACTTTGCCTGAAAAACCAACTTAATACAGAAACACCACTACGTTCTCTAGGTGTTTTAGGCCATCTTTTAATTGGTGTAGTTGGTTTTGATGGTGTGGGAGAATCTACAGGTTCAGCATCTGGTTTTTCTGGAATTTCTGGTCTTGATTCTATTTTCGACCAAAAACCTAATAATCCAGCAGAAATTCCTCCAATTACACCAAATATAATACTTGATTTGATTGTATATTCTAGTAAGCTAAAACTAATACTGAAAAATAGAGTAGCTGCTAGTCCGGCAATTAAGCCTGTTGATATTGATGGTTTATCCATGCTTTTTCATAGTTATTAGAAACAACAATTTTTTCAAATTTAACTAAAAATTCTAGTTTTCATTCAATTTATAGATCGGCATTAATATAGCTTTCTATTATACCAGTCTGAAGAAAGAAATACGAAGCCTACCCTACTAATAAGTTACGCAGGCTTAGGTAGATTAATTCTAGCGATTATCGTAACTGAAAATCTAAGGAAATTCCTAGTAATAGTGCTCTGAGTATAGTCACAATATTGCCTTATCTGGCATGGAACTTTTAAGCTCCACTCACTATAACTGTAACAGCCAGGACTATCAGATTGGCTTTTGCAGTTATTTTTACTAAAATGTGTTCTTTGATACAGCAAAAAATTAGTTGACATCATCTTTAGTTGGTTAGTACAACTTTAGAGGCTAGGGATATTGAGGTACGACCAATACAATACCTCAATGTCCTGCTAATAAAAGCCTTCTAATGTTGATATCAATAATCCAGCAGTCGCGATCGCATAACTCCAAAAAAACTGAGATAATATTGTTTTTATCTTCAACATAGCTTCCATCTACTCAAGAAAAACGCATCTAATTTTTTTGACAAATGACCAAAATTAGAATTGGAAAATAGAATATGCGATCGCAAATGCGATCGCATTCCGTAGGAAAGGGGACTCGAAGTCTATCGCTGCTCAAATCACCATCAAAAAACACCTAAACTTTCAACGGTCAAAACTATCAAATAAATTTGATAATTAATAATAAAAAAAAACACTCTTAAACTAAATATTATAGTTTCCGTATTGGATAATTATCCTAGTAATAATAGAAATTTTTCACTACGGAAACTCCAGCCAAAAAAGAGTATTTATGAGTATTTTAGTGAACTAGAAGAGCCGAGGGTAGATAGAACTAAACGT
>NZ_JAAHGT010000188.1 GCF_010672385.1 Okeania sp. SIO2F4 | reverse complement strand
CTTAAACAAAGCCAAG
This sequence comes from Okeania sp. SIO2F4, assembly GCF_010672385.1. Classification (GTDB taxonomy): domain Bacteria; phylum Cyanobacteriota; class Cyanobacteriia; order Cyanobacteriales; family Microcoleaceae; genus Trichodesmium. Next base: position 12,433 of record NZ_JAAHGT010000188.1, on the reverse strand, counting down.
GCTGGATTAATCGAGTAAGAGAATCAATGCAGAATTAAATCGTAGGTTTCTATTCAAATGCCCCATCTCGTAAGTGTTGTTCTTCTGGCAATGGTCATTTCAGTTATCAGGCACGCCTCCTGAGGAGGAACTGCGCAATTGAGTTATCAGTTATCAGTACCTCGTGGCTGTTGCATCGGGATTGACATAAGGAATAGTCTCTTTTTTTTATCCCTTTAAAAAGGGAGGCGCATACCCACAATTTTTCGGTAAACTACCAATAAAATCACACAGGAAAGTATCAAAATAAGTTTATTAATCCAAACTTAAAGATGAAGAAGGGAATAGTTTCAGTCTGGAAGAAATCAAAGTACTGGCATTACTAATGCTATTTGCCGGACATGAAACCACAACATCCTGATATTTTGCCACCAACAAAAGCCGAGCAAGAAAAATTAAAACAGTAGGGAAAGTTAAGTATGGTTGGGGCTTCCATTTATAAATTTAGTAGGGTAGACAAATTCTTGCCTACCCTACAAATACTCCTAAAACCTCATATCTATTCTCCCGCAGACCAAGGTTTTTGAAACTTAGGATAAAGAGTCAAACCACCATCAATAAATAAAGTTTGCCCAGTAATATAAGACGCTTCATCAGAAGTTAAAAAGGCTGTAACTGCTGCCATTTCTTCTGAAGTTCCTACCCTTCCCATTGGAATATTACTCGCAACTTGTTTTCGTTTTTCTGGGTCTTCTTTCCAACTTTTATTGATATCTGTAGCAGTAGCTCCCGGTCCAATAGCATTTATCCGAATGCCTCGATCTGCATATTCTAAAGCAAGAGTTTTTGTCATATTTTCCATTGCACCTTTACTCATAGAATAACTAATATATTGAGGGCGAGGAATAATTTCATGGACGCTAGAAACATTAATAATTATTCCGCCATTCCCTTGTTGTAAAAAATGCTTAATTGCTTCCCGCGCGCAGAGATAAGCACCGCGTAAATTCACACTAATAACTCGATCAAAATCATCAGTGGAGACACTATCAGAATCTTCAGCAATTTGAATACCTGCATTATTAATCAAGATATCAATACTGCCAAATTCTTTAACAACTTCTCCCACCATTCTGATGACATCTTCTTCTTGAGAGACATCTCCCTCTACAGGAAAATCTCGACCGCCACAACTTTTAACATGATTGCATATATTGTCAATCATTTTTTGAGTTTCGGCAGTTTTTTCGATATTATTACGATAGTTAATAGCGACATTTGCGCCTTCAGTTGCCATCCGAACGGCGATCGCCTGACCGATACCGGAAGTTGCACCTGTGACTAAGACATTTTTTGACTTTAAACCTTTCATTGAAATTATCCTCAGTTTTTAATTAGGGTAGTCTCGATTAATTTTACTTAAAACTTATCGCCCATGTAGCTCTAGCTATGGAAGTATTAATCAGAGATAATCAAATCTTGCTAGTGGGGGTTGTTAATAGTTACAAAATTTGATATGGGTATGGGATGATATTAAATCCCCTGACTTTGGAGCGATATCATGTTAGGTTAAATACTTATAATAAAAAACTGATGCGCGTGTAGGTTGGGTTGAGGAAAGGAAACCCAACAATAATATTGTCAGGACTTACGCATTTTTCTGACACAAACACTACATCTACCATGGCAATCTAGTTGTTATCTAATATATGTAGTTTATTTGCATAAGTCCTAATTGTATCTATTGCGTTGCGTTACCGCTTTTTATGTTGCGGAGCAAAACCAAGCCTAATTTATTATATCAAATCATCCGAACTTGATATGATATAATTTATATTGCTATTTGTACTGTCAGCCTTCAAATGTAAGCTTTATTCTTTCATTCTGGCTTGATAATACTAATACTACCGGATTTTCTATGGTTAGGTTGTCAGGGCGATGCTCTCCCGATCGCCCCGTCTATTTCACAACCCACTCAAAACTTTGTTGGGTTTCATGGCCTCAACCCAACCTCAAGAGTTATACCATTTCTCAATAGCAATGCTATATTTGGTTGCTATATTCCCCATCTCGCAGTCCCTAGAATATATAGCAATATTTTTGAGAATTGGTATTACAGATAGTTACTCACCTATGAGTTAACCACAGATTTCCATTTCAACCAAAACTAAATTTCACAAACATATTCGCTCCGTTGTTGAATCAACTTTGCCACTAAACCAGTCCAACCAGTCTGATGACTCGCACCTAAACCTACACCATTATCGCCGTGAAAATATTCATAAAACAGAATTAAATCTTGCCAGTGGGGGTCATTTTGAAATATTTCTGTTTGACCATAAACCGGACGTTTTCCATTTTCATCTTTGAGGAAAATTTTGATTAGTCTCGCTTCAATTTCTAATGATACTTCCCATAAATTCATCATTTGACCCGAACCAGTCGGACATTCTACTCGAAAATCTTCACCGAAATAGTTATGAAATCTTTGTAGAGATTCTATCATTAAATGATTAATTGGAAACCAGATAGGACCTCGCCAATTAGAGTTTCCACCAAACATTTCACTGGTAGATTCGGCAGGTTCATAATCAACTCTATATTCTTCTTCCTGAGTATGAAAAATATAGGGATTTTCAGCATGAAAACGAGATAAAGAACGAATACCATAATCGCTGAAAAATTCGTTTTCATCTAACATTTTTTCGAGGATTATACGGAGGCGATCTGGTCCAGTAATTGCTAATAAACGTTCTGAATCTATACTACAGGATTCCATACAGGCGATGTTTTCACTCAAATCTGGGCGATTTTGCATAAACCAGTGGACTCGTTTCTGGAAATTTGGTAATTTTTTTAAAGTCTCTGAGTCAATAATTGCCACAGCAAATAATGGAATTAATCCAACTATTGAACGGACTTTTAAAGGCACGTCTTCTTGGTCTGGTGGATGCAAAACATCATAATAAAAACCATCTTCTTCATTCCAAAGTTGAGTTCCATCTGTACCTACATGATTCATCGCATCAACTATGTAGAGAAAATGCTCGAAAAATTTAGAAGCAATATCTTCGTATACTTCATTTTCTATGGCTAATTCTAGAGCAATAGTTAACATATCTAGGCAGTACATTGCCATCCAACTTGTACCGTCTGATTGTTCAATATGTCCCCCGGTTGGTAGTTCCGAACTCCGGTCAAATACTCCAATATTATCTAAGCCTAAAAAGCCTCCTTCAAAAACATTATTTCCCTCAACATCTTTCTGATTTACCCACCAAGTGAAATTGAGTAAAAGTTTTTGAAATACTCTTTCGAGAAACTGGCGATCGCTACGACCATAAACTTCTTTTTCAATTTGATAAACTCGCCAAGTTGCCCAAGCATGAACGGGGGGGTTTACATCACTAAAATTCCATTCATAAGCTGGTAATTGACCGTTGGCGTGCATATACCATTCTCTGGTTATTAGGTCTAGTTGATGTTTGGCAAAATTAGGGTCAACTATTGCTAAAGGTATGGCATGAAATGCTAAATCCCAAACAGCATACCAGGGATATTCCCATTTGTCAGGCATGGAAATTATATCATCATTAAATAGATGAATCCACTGATAATTTCTAATATGTTTACGGCTTTCTGGTACTGGTGGTTGGGTCGGGTCGCCTTTGAGCCATTCTTCGACAATGTAATGATAATATTGTTTCGTCCACAATAGTCCGGCAAATGCTTGACGCTGAATATTTCGCCATTCATCCTTCATTTTACAAGGGGAAAGACGCTGATAAAATTCATTTGCTTCTTGAATTCTGGTTTGAAAAGTTTCTTCAAATTCTGTCTCGAAAGGCTGTTTAATTTCTGGAGAGTTAGCAAGTCTTAATTTCAAAACTTTAGTTTCACCTGGTTCTAGTTCTAGACAATAATGTGGTGAAAATTTGGTTCCAGACATCTCTGGATTAATGGCATCTTTTTGACTGTTAACTAGATAATTATTAATGCCATCTTTGGTATAAGGAGAATCATTTTTTTCTCCAAATAAAGCTTGTTTATTAGTTTCATTTTCTGTGAAAAATAGCTCCATTGTCTGTGGAAAATAAAACCACCTTTTACCTAAAGTTGGGTGCTCTGCTTCGATGAGACCAGGATTGATTTTTTTGAGGAGAGGTTTTTTTGATTTATTATCCCAAGACCAAGTATTTCTAAACCAAAGAGTGGGTAATAAGTGTAACGTCTTAGTTTCTGAACCTCGATTATTTACTGTAATTTTAATTAAGATATCTTCTGTTGTTGCTTTAGCATATTCAACCAAAACATCAAAATAACGATTTTCTGCAAATATTCCTGTCTCCAGTAGTTCGTATTCTGAAGATTTGCGATCGCGCTGTTGATTTTCTGCTACTAAGTCAGCATAAGGATAAGCACTTTGAGGATATTTATAAAGTGCCTTCATGTAACTATGACTGGGAGTATTATCTAAGTAAAAATAATATTCTTTGACATCTTCCCCATGATTTCCTTGACTTCCGGTTAAACCGAAAAGTCGCTCTTTGATAATGGGGTCTTCGCCATTCCAGAGAGCGATCGCGAAGCACAGTCGTTGATGATTATCTGAAATACCACAAATACCGTCTTCTCCCCATCGATAAGCACGAGAAAGAGATTGTTCGTGAGAAAAGTAATCCCAAGCAGAACCATCTTCGCTATAGTCTTCTCGTACTGTTCCCCATTGTCTCTCACTCAAGTAAGGGCCCCAGCGTCGCCAGTATGCTTCATGTTTCAGGTCTGCTTCTAATCTTTGCTCTTCTTGAGTAGATAGGTTATTGTTTTGAATATTCATAATCATCGATACTTTGGAATAGTTGAAAAGATTAATTTATTATAACTTTCCTTAACTATCTGTAACACAATAACTATTTCTATGTGGTATTTCTGTTATCTGTAACATATTAATTTAGTGGTCTGTCAAAATAGTTTTTAGGGGTAACATTACCCAAAAAACATTAACCAAAAATCACAATTACAAAAATCTATCTATCATTTCAAAGTTGACAGACCACTAGAAAATATTAATCTAGCAATCCCACACTAATTATCTTCAGTTAATTTTATGAAAATTTGTCTATGACATATACCCGCATTTTTCAAGCTAATTAGGTACAGTATTTTTTTCTCCCTGCTCCCTATTCCATAAAATCCAAAACTTGTGTACCTCACGAGAGTGAGAAAAGCTATATTTACACTCATAATTAATCAAAGCCTTTATTGAGTTTATCAATTTCACGATAAACTCGATTAGTATTATCTTTTTCTTTACCGAAAAATTCAGGTATAAAGCCTCTCCATTCATGGAGAAAAAAGCGGTCGGAAAGCGCAGCATTCCGTAAGGATGGGATGCAGAGGAAACCTAGCCATATCCAATCAAGAAAAGAAAAAAAATTCTTTGATCCAATCCTCTTATTTATATATAAGAAGAGGTAATTCTAAATTATAAATTCTTGAAGGGTTTAATTCCCCTCTGTTTACAATTGGTTGGGGTTTGTAGACAGGAAGTAGCTTGTTGAAGACTATCCCCATCCACTTTTTCCTTCTGTTGTAGATAACTAAACGCCTTCTTGCTTCTTACTTCTTCCTTCTTATACCAATTCACTTTAAAAATGTCACAAATAGTTTCAAACTTCAGATGATAAATAATTTCCTAAAATTACGGTAGCATCAAAGTTTTGAACCTACAAAATCTTAATGCATGACTTTTAACTTCCGTCAAACGGTATTACTTCTTCAAATTTCATCTTTCACTTTATTGCTTACAACACAATTTTTCAAATTAAGATTTTATCTATTGAGGTGATTTTTTTCTTCCAGTGCTTTAACTTCTTTTTCTAGAAAAAAGTTGAGAAAAGTTCTAATTCCAGCAATTGCTGCTAACCTTCCAATATCACTCCAACTTGGAGATATGGCAGTTCCTACTATATCAGCAGCTAATAGAAATTCTAAAGCTAGAACTAAAGAGATACCTAAGTCGAGTCTGATTGTTCCTTCTGGAGCAAAAATCTTCTTGTTTTTCCGTCTTTTCCACATCTCTGCTAGTGCTTTTAGCACTGCAAAGGCAATAATAAAAATTGCAACTACCTCAATAAAAATCTTCAGAATAAGGACAAACTCATCTAAAAAATTTTCAGCTAATTCTATTAAATTTGTAGCTAGATAAAAACATACAATAGAAGTCATAATTCTTCCTTGCTACTGCCTCTAAAGTTGAAGAAATATTTTAACTTTCTAAATATATCACCCTTTGTAGACAGTAACAAGGTTAATCATCGTTATCTATTGCTCAAAAAACGACTTAACATTATCGAAAATATTTTCAGAGGTTTCTTGCACTTCAGAAGCAGATTTTTCTAACGTACTTTCTACTGTACCAATATCTGACTCAGCTTTACCCTCAGCTTGTTTTGCTAATCCTTCTGCTTGTGATTTAGTATTTCCTAATTCTTGTTGAGCTTTACCTACTGCTGTGTCTACTTTTCCTTCTATTTTATTGCTAGTTCCTTCACCTGCTACTTTATCTAAAAGATTTTTTCCTTTAGTATCTGCATCTTCAATAACTGAGTCAATAACTGCAACAAAATTTGGATAACCTAATGTCGCAGCATGAGCTGTATTATACAAATTAATAGACAAATTTGCCCAAGCAACAGCCATTGCAAAAATCAAACATAGAGATAATGTTAACCGTCGTCCTGCATGGAAAACTTTCTCTAATAAATTGGGAATATTCATAAATAGTTGTTACCAAGTTCCAAAATTTTCTAGTCTGATAATACTACGCTTAATCTATACTATCATATCTTCCATTAGATATAAATAAATTAATAATTAAGTCAAATAATCTATTTCTTGAGATATATATTTTGGGCAGGATACATATTTAGGAGGTTAACTTGTTATAATTAGTATGTCAAATAAAAGATTTTTGTATAAATTTGTAGAAGAAGGAGCCATCATAACATGAGTATTGAAAAAAGAGTTGAAGCAACTGCGAAAAATATAGAAGGTAAAGTTCAAGAGGTAGTCGGAGAGATGACTGGAAATCCTCAAGACCAAGCAGAAGGCAAAGTTAAACAAAAAGAAGCTCAAGCAGAACACATAGTAGAAAATGCTAAGGATCGGGTTAAAAAAACAGTAGAATAAAGCTAACTAAACCGATAGTAATCATAAGTTAACTTGAGGAATTATACAAAACTACTATCAGTAGTTATTTTATTTGTATTTCCTCAAGTTTTTACTTTTTTCTAAAGTTCAGAGAATGTTCGTAAAATGAATATTAAATTACATAGGGTGCGTTAGTTTCACATAACGGGTGGTGGTGCTCGCGTAATGGTAAAGGAAGCACCGAGAGTGTGGGGAGATGGGGAGATGGGGAGTGTCGGATAAATTAAAAAATATATATCCTCACCATTACCATGCAGGACTACCCACATAACGCGGTGGGTGAGGTGTGAAACCGAGCATTATTCTAGAAATGGTAAGGGTGTCGTCACACACCCTACTTAATCTTTTGTTTACAAACAGTCTCTCAGATGTAATTGATGAGGATACTATTGTGAGTAACGAGTCTAATCAAATAAATTTACAGGAAAATTTACAGCATCAAACTAAAAATTCACCTGCTCCAACAGGAGGAGATTTAGACGTAGATAAATATCAGTCAAGAGTTGTTGGAGAAGAAGCAGTTGGCGGTACAACTCCTACTCCTGGTCAAAATAATGTTGATAATATAGCAGCCTCTGCGGGAGTAGAAATACCTGACTTTGAAGAAATAGATATTATGGAAAAGATGGAAGAACGAGATCGAAATCGTTGGCAACTTGACCCCACTTCCCAAAATAGAGATTAAATACAGGACAAAATCAAAGGTATATAAAGTATGCAAAAAACTAGCTTTTTTCAAAGTTAGTTTTTTTAGTTGAGATTTGTAATTTTAAGTATAGCTTTATTATTCTCAAATTTTAATTTAACTATGTCTTTGTCTTAAACCAAAATATGCAAATTAGCGATTTTATCTGGATAACTAGCAGCATAATCCTAAGCATAGTTTTAATTGTGCTGCTAGTTTTATATTGTTTCGGTTTTTTTAGAGGATTGCCCAAATATCGGGTAAAGAATTTCCCCAGTCCAGAAATGCCGAATTTCATTTTTACTATTGCGACTTTAACTAATTCTTTAATCACTGAAGGAAAAGTCACAGGATTTTGGGTAGGAGCATCAGATATTTTTGCAGCTAGATTGAATGCTATTCGTAGCGCTAAATATTCAATCCAATTTGAAACCTATATTATGACTCCTGGTCGTCATGCGAACGACTTTGCCGAAGCAATTGTTACCCAAGCGAAAAAAGGAGTTAAAATTCAAATTATTGTTGATGCGTATGGTGCGAAATCTATCAATAAATCATATTGGAAAGAATTACAAATCGTTGGTGTTGAAATTCTTTTTTTCAATCCTTTAAAGCCTCGGGATATTCTACAATATTTACATAGAAATCACCGCAAATTATTAGTTATAGATGGCAAATTAGCATTAGTTGGTGGTGCAGGAATTTCTGATTATTGGGATGGTATTAATGAACCTGCACCATGGCTTGACTATGAAGTTAGTTTTGAGGGTGAAATAGCAGCTAAACTAAAAGGAATTTTTCAAAAGCATTGGCTAGACTTGGGCGGAATTGTCGATTTTAATATAGAACCTTTAAATCCGGTTCCATTTAAACAACAACAGCTTTTAGTTACAATAGGGGAAAATCCTAACTATAGAAATTCACCGATACGCAACCTTTTTAAAACTTCTGTTCTGGCAGCTAGAGAAAGAATTTGGATTGCCAGTCCATATTTTTTACCTAATCCTAGTTCTGTAAAACTTCTAATTGATGCCAAGAGAAGAGGAGTAGAAATAAAGATACTTACTATGGGAGAGCGTACTGATAAAAAATATATTCACTATACCTCCCGCGAACTTTATGGTAATTTACTCAAAGAAGGCATCGAAATTTATGAACATCAGCCAAGTATGATGCACGCCAAAGTTATACTTATTGATAGAAATTGGGTGAGTATTGGCAGTTCAAATTTTGACCCCCGTAGTTTTTTCCGCAACGATGAATTAAATATTTCCCAAATAGATCGAAAATTTGCTCAACAAATTGAGGAGTTTTTTATTAATGGTTTTTCTCAAAGTTTATTAGTCTCTAAAAATCAGTGGCGAAGGCGAAGTTTATGGGAGAAACTGATAGGTAGATTTTGGCTTTTGTTTTATTGGCAACTCTGAAAAAATAAGTAACATGTTGGTTTTACTCAAGTCAAGGAAATTTGATTATAGTGTATTCCAATCCTAATATCTGATTTACATAACAGGCGATCGCCCTTAATTTGCCGATTGTTTTATCTTCTAGGAATATCAAAAAAACAAAATCAAAAATCAATAGATAATCCCAAGATTTTGATTTACAAGAATTTGTTTATATAGTATATTAAGAGTTTTGGCAGATAAATATTCTCCCCTTAAGGCCAATCTGAAACGGAAATTAGAAAAGGGCCTTCCAAGCGGAGGAATATGGAAAAGTTTGGCAAAAGTATAATTGCCTATTTAATCTTCCTACCCACTGGAGATTTCTACCTAAGCGAGTTTATTTATCGGTTGGGATCGATGAAATCAACAGTTATTCTGTGAGAACAAAAGACTAACAGAAATCAGGGACTTGAATATCTTACCTAGTATTACAGAGGCGATCTCCGAAGGATAGCTCTGTCAATAGAGGGAGTTAAAGTCATCATTTTCTGCTTCTTATACAAGTATGCTGCCAAATTATTGATAGTTAATCCTGAAGGATATTTCCCTCAGAAAAGTTAATTCACTAAACTAAATCAAAGTCTGTTAAACAAACAAAAAAAGGAGGTAATGCCATGAAAATCAAAACCAAACTACACACCGATGCTGTCAAAGAAGCATTGCTTTCCCTCTCAGACATGGAATTTTATAACACTATTCACCATTGGCTAGATCGAATATCTCAAAAATCTTGGGAAGCAGAATTATTAGATGAAATGCAATTTGCTTTAGGTTATGAATTAGAGTCAGGGGAAACCTTACAATCTTATAGAAATTGGGATGAATTAATGTATGCCGAACCTGATTGTGAAGATGTATATTTAATCGCACCATCACCTTTAAAATTACGCAGGTACATAGATAAAATGGACTCACATTCTTTTTATCATAATATAATTTATCTTGCTGGAAAAGCTTATGGTGATGGAGAAATGGGTTATCCACCAAATGCTTTTTGTGATGGGTATGAATTTCTAGAAAATTTAGTTGCTAGTCTCAGAAAAAATCAACCTTCCCAAGAGAAAAATCATCATTCAGAAACTTTCAGGATTATCAATCAAACTCAGTATAATGAAGGTTTTTTTCAAGTATCAGAACATTGGCGGACTTATAGCGGAGGTAAAGTAACTGATTTTGTGCTTTTAACTTCAAATTAGTAATAGGAGGAAGGAGAAAGGAGGAAGAAGGAAGAAGGAAGAAAAGAAGCCCATAAATATATTGATGGTATTTATTGTGAATAACTATTTTATCTAATTCCCTAGCTTCTAATCAAAATTATTTCTTCTTTTTCCACTTAACAATTTTACTTTTGAGGAAGAAGGGAGCAATATATTCCCACTGTTCCCTTGACCAAAATAATTAAGACCAGCATTACAATCCACCAGCACCAAAAAATTAAGTGCAGGAAAAATTCGTTAATATCTCCTACAGAAGTCAGCCAGGGGTGAGGAAAACTTATACAATTTCTCAAAAACTTCTCTAGATTTTCTTGAGTAGGGGAATAGGGGAGTGGTGGAGTAGGGGAGTGGTCGAGTGGTAAACATAATAATAATTAATAAAAACTGGGTAATAATTATCGAAAAAGTTATTATCTCTGTGTTAATTACTTAATAATTGAAGTCCCACATAAGTATAGCATTACTTTTGGTAATTGATATTAATTGCAGTAATTACTTTACGTTAATTTTGCCTACTTACTTAAATAGTTTCAATTATCTTTATTAAAAAGTAAATATGTAGGGGTTTGTTCTCCAAAGCTCTATATTTACTTTTGCTGGGTTAAGGCAAATTACAATAGAATTATAGGCACTACGCATTAAGGTTAGGACATTCCTCTGTTGCCTGTTGCCAGTTAAGTGTTGCTTTTAAACTTAGACTTATTGTCCTAACTAAAAAACGTACTGCTATATCTGATAAGTATAGAATTATTTCCCTAATAACATTAAGATAGCTAATTCGAGAACACCGAGATTATGATCGACTTTACTTTTCTGAAAATTAAATCCGATCTGGCTATTAATGAAAATTTAGCTTATAGTCAACATCATTTTGATATGATTCAGGATGTAAATTTCCTAATCAAGTTAAGTCAAAATGGAACGATACTTACAAATACTAAAATTATTTTGGGGTGCAGCGATCGCTGCTGAATTAGAATACCGCTTCAATTTTATGATCGCGGCTATTAGTAGTATAGGAAGTTTATTAGGTAGCTTATTTGGTTTATTTCTATTTTATAGAACAGGCTACAAATTTGATGGTTGGAATTGGGAAGAAGCTTTAATTATCCTAGCAATTTTTACTATTTTACAGGGTCTTTCAGCAACTTTTTTGATTCCTAATTTGAATCGAATTGTGGAACAGGTACAAGAAGGTACTCTAGATTTTGTCCTCCTAAAACCCATTAGTAGTCAATTTTGGCTTTCTACCCGTACAGTGTCTCCCTGGGGAATACCGGATGTAATTTTTGGTGGGTTGCTGTTAGGATATGCTGGTAGTAAACTGGGTTTAGGACTAGGCAATTATTTATTCAGTATAGTGCCACTGGTCTGTGGGATAATTATTCTTTATAGTCTCTGGTTTATGTTGGGTTCCACCAGTATTTGGTTTGTCAAAATTTACAACGTAACAGAAGTCCTCAGAGGTTTATTAGAAGCAGGACGATATCCAATGGTAGCTTATCCTACTGCTTATCGTTTCTTTTTTACTTTTCTAGTACCAGTGGCATTTTTAACTACTGTACCAGCTAAAGTCATATTAGCTAGGGTTGGAGGTACTTGGATCTTGGGTTCTTTTATTTTAGCAGGTGGATTGTTTTTTGCTTCTATTCAATTTTGGCGACTGGCTTTGCGGTATTATACAAGTGCTTCTAGTTAGGGAGTAGGGAGTAGGGAGTGCGGGGATAGACGGGAGAGGGGGAAGTGTGGGGAGATGGGGAGAGGGGGAAGTGTGGGAAGAGAGGGGAGTGTGGGGAGATGGAGAGATGGGGAGATGGGGAGATGGTGAGATAGGGAGATAGGGAGATAGATTGAATATTGAAATAGATTGAATATTGAAGCATAGATAGAAT
>NZ_JAAHGT010000187.1 GCF_010672385.1 Okeania sp. SIO2F4 | reverse complement strand
GCCTGAAGACAATCAAAAGGCTATAGAGGAGGCAATTCAAAAACAAGACCAATATATTGAATCAACCACAACAACTAAAGCAGATAAATATCGCCAATCTTATGTACTATTTTCACAATATTTTCCCGAATTATCAGCACTTATTCAAAGCAAAATATTAGAAACCTTGCCAGAAGTATTAACCAAACTAAAGTTTCGTCCCTTCGAGATATCAGAAATTGAAGTGCAACTAACGGCACATAATGATGGATGTTATTACAAAATTCACAATGATGCGGGTAGCGAAAAAACTGCCAGTAGAGAAATTACTTATGTTTATTATTTTTATCAAGAACCCAAAGCTTTTTCTGGAGGTGAACTGAGAATTTATGATACTGAATTGAAAGGTGGTGAAGCAATAACTCATCAGAATTATCAAACTATTACACCTGCTAATAATTCAATCGTCTTTTTTAACAGCCGTTGCCGACATGAAGTAATGCCTGTAATTTGTCCTTCCAGAGCATTTGAAGATAGTCGCTTTACAGTTAATGGTTGGATTAGAAGATTGGTGTCTTGATTCAGTTATCAGTTATTAGTTATCAGTTAGGGCTTGCTAATTAAATATAAAAGCATGACATATAAAGTTTTGAGCTTTTTTATGGTCGAAAAAAGTGCGCCTGTTTCAGTTGAAAACAATCAAAAATTTAGCATTTTGGACAAGAGTTGGGCAAAAAAATTACTCCGCTACTCCTTAAACAGACTTTTTCACCAAGTCCTAGTTATTAGTTGGCCTCCTCGGTTTTAACTTTCCCTGGTCATGCTACTATTCCCTCTTTATCAGAAGAGGGAATATTTTTTTTCTGTTTTACTAAATGGATAAAAGTTACTAAACTCTGTTCTTTTGTCTCTTGCTTCTTGTCTAAAAACAAAAAACATCTTTGACAGCACTCAATATAACTGCTATATATCTCTACTAAACATTAACTTATTATTAATAAATTAGGAGTTGATTTGCTAACCTCTTCAATCTGAAATCTGATACGCGACGCGCTAATTGCAATAATTATTACATACAACTTGAATATTTCTTATTCCGTAAATAAAAAAAAATTGATTTTACGTAAAACTAAGCTTTTTATCTGAAGAATAATTTAGACAAACGTATCAATTATTGAACAGCTAATAATTATTCCTATCTGATTTATAGAAATCGATTAGCCGAGAATTAAAAATTCACCTATTGATACAACTGTACTTTCAGCAAACTCCTAATGTTTAATTTAAAAACTTATTATTCATAGGTGATTTAGTATGTACAATAAATTTGATTTTGTGCTATGGGCATTATCCATAGTATTAATTATAGGATTGCCGAATATAAAAATGAAAAATAATCTGGAAGTCAAACATTTTAATGAATTGGCAGAAGAAATTTTTCATCAGTTTGTTAGTCGCTCCAACGAAGATCCCCCTGTTCCCTATAAAGAAGGTACAAGCCGTGGTTAAATAAACCCGATTATTTCCAATTTTCCGATAAATTTATGTTTGATAACTGAATTTAGAGGTTTGCTATTAACAAGCTTTTAGGTACTTGATTTAAGCTATAAAATAGCCAAAAATGATTAGTAGGAGTGAAAGCCACTTGTTCCTTTAATCTCATGTATAGCAATATGATTTGAGTTGTGAGATATTGCAGATTTTTAGGGAACACTTAACTGGGAACAGGGAACAGAAAACAGAAAATAGGGAACAGGAAATAGAGAAGAAGAAAAAAATGTATCTTAATGAATAAGATAACTGCTATATTTTATACTTTTAAGGAACATCTCAATTCTCAGATTTGATTCCTGATTGCTATAGTTTAAATAGACAACCAGTTTAATCTTTAATTATGCTATATTTAAGTATGAGAATTAATCATAAAAATAGATTGAAAAAATGAAAAACTTAGGAATGGAGAGAATGAGACTACAATCTCATAGCCATATCAAAAGACTAATTGCATACCATCAACAAAAATTAAACTTATTAGCCAAAACAACTGACCGGAAAGCTACCTGCATTTATAATGCTCATTCTCCATTTTTGCTTTGTGCTGTTAACCCAACCGGAAATTGCGACCAATGTCATCATTATCAACCACAAAAATAGTTATTTAGATAACAATAATTTCAAAAAAAGGTCAACTATTAATTACCTAATACCATTTCTCTGTAACAATGCGCTTAATAATTATTGCTCAGACCTGATTACACTGACTATTCTCATCTTTGATATTAAGTGCAACATCAGGTCGAAATGGTATAATACTAATTACCAAAAGTATTGCTATACTTAGGTCACACTTCAGTTATTAAGTAATTAACACATATCTAATCACTTTTTTGCTAATAGTAGCTCAGTTAATGTTTAGTCTTCTTATGTTTACTCCTCCCCACACTCCCCACACTCCCGTACGGACGCCCTTATGCAACGTCCCTACCCCACCCAATTAGATATAGCATTCTTTTTGAGAAATGGTATAACCAGACGATCGCCTGGGGTAGTTGACAATTCCTGAATTATATGTTTAAGAGCAAAGTTTGATTTTTAATTGTCTATTTAAAGTTATTTTAAAGAGAAACTGCTAATATACCCTCGGTGTATTTAACATATCTACAACTAGGAAGATTAATGACTGACCCACAACTCCGAGTATTAGGTACTTATGAAACAGGACTTTTCGATGAGAGTGCTGCTGAAATTCCAGCTTATGACCCCAATACACAAAGAGTGTTTGTTGTCAATGCCAATAGTGCCACTATTGATGTATTAGACATTAGCAATCCGACCAACCCAACTCTCATAAATCAAATAGATGTTTCCCCTTTTGGTGCAGTTGCCAATAGTGTTTCAGTTAATGATGGTATTGTAGCAGTAGCAGTTGAAGCTGACGTCAAACAAGATCCAGGCACAGTTGTCTTTTTCAATGCTGATGGTGAAGAACTCGGTCAAGTTACCGTGGGTGCATTACCAGATATGCTTACCTTCACTTCTGATGGTACAAAAGTTCTAGTTGCAAATGAAGGAGAACCCAACGACGACTACAGTAATGACCCAGAAGGTTCCGTTAGTATTATTGACATTTCTAATGGAGTAAATAATTTAACTCAAGCAAATGTCTCTACCGCCGACTTTACTGCTTTCATTGGTCGCGAAGAGGAATTGCGTTCTCGTGGCGTGCGAATATACGGACCAGGGTCAAATGCAGCTCAAGATCTAGAACCAGAATTTATCGCTCCCTCTGCTGATAACAATACAGCGTTTGTAACTCTGCAAGAAAATAATGCTGTGGCAGTGGTAGATATTAACAATGCAACTATTGTAGATGTTCTACCATTGGGAGTAAAAGACTACAGTCGCGGTCTTCCTAACCTGACACAATTTGAATTTTCCGACCTGCCAGTTTTAGATACAACTGAAGGAGGTGACGAAATTATCCTGGGTGGTTTATCCGGACTATGGTTTGAAGGTGAGGACGAAGACGGCAACTTACAATTTGTTACTGTACCAGACCGCGGACCTAATGGCGCACCCACAGATGTAGACGGTGATGGCGCTAACGAAAGACCATTTGCTCTGCCAGACTATCAAGCAAGAATTGTTCGGTTTACATTAGATGAAGAGAGTGACAATATTGAAATAACTGAAGAAATTCTCCTAACTAGGCAAGACGGTACAACTCCCATCACAGGTTTACCTAATATTCCAGGAATAGATGAAGAACCTGTAGACCTATTTGGCGAACTCCTAGAATATGACCCCTTTGGTGCAGACATGGAAGGTATTGTTATCAACGATGACGGTACTTACTGGACTGTAGACGAATATCGTCCTGCCATTTACCACTTTAATACTGATGGAACACTCATAGATCGCTTTGTACCCCAAGGAACAGGAGCACTAGCAGGAGAAGCAGCAGGAACTTTTGGAACAGAAACCCTACCAGCAGAATATTCTAACCGTCGCCGTAACCGTGGTTTTGAAGCTCTTGCTCTGGATACAGACGAAGGTATTCTCTACACCTTTATTCAAACACCCCTAGCAAACCCTAACCGTGATGCTTCCGACAATTCCAGTGTCATCCGAATGTTAGGTATTGACCCAAATACTGGAGAACCTGTAGCAGAATATGTCTATCTCTTAGAAAAACCAACTTTAGCTCCGGATGACCTTAGTCAATTAGTTGATAAAATGGGAGATGCTGTCTACGATCCAGAGACTGGTAAATTCTTTGTTATAGAAAGAGACTCCTCTATTACTGAAACAGGCAAAAAGTTTATCTTTGAAATAGACCTCAAAGGTGCAACTAATTTACTTGCTGATGATGCGCCAAGTTTACCAGAGGGGGAAACCCTAGAACAACAAACGGCAGATGATTTAGCAGCATTAGGTATTCAAGCAGTTAATAAAATTAAAGTAACTAACCTACCTTCCATTGGTTATATTGCTGGAGACAAAATTGAAGGTCTATCATTACTACCAGATGGACGGTTAGCGGTACTGAATGATAATGACTTCGGTCTCCTAGATCAACAAATTGATAGTGATGGTACTGTTCCTCTCAACCCCGAACCAGTACCAGTAGTTCTAGGTGTAATTGATTTCTCAACACTAAGTAATCAAATTGACCCTAGCGATCGAGATGGTGGGATTAATTTCAATAACTGGCCTGTTTTTGGGTTATTGCAACCAGATAGTATTGCTTCCTTTGCTATAGAGGGTGAAACCTATTATGTCACAGCAGATGAAGGAGATGTCAGAACTTTTGATGCTCTTGATGAAGAAGCGCGGGTAGGAGATGAAGATTATGTACTCGACCCGGATGTTTTTGATGTTGCTGCAATTGAGAATGATGCTGCTTTAGGTCGTCTGAGGGTGACAACGGAAGACGGCGATATTGATGGTGATGGCGACTACGACCAAATTGTTACTTATGGTGGTCGCTCTTTCAGTGTTTGGGATCGTGCTGGTAACTTGGTGTTTAACAGTGGTGATGATTTTGAACAAACTACTGCAGAGCAACTACTAAATAACTTCAATTCTGACCGGGATGAAAATACTTTTGATACTCGTAGCGATAACTTTGGTCCTGAACCTGAAGCTATAACCACAGGAGTTTTAGATGGTAAAACCTATGCTTTTATTGGTCTAGAACGCACAGGGGGAATCATGGTTTATGATGTTAGCAACCCCACTGAACCAAGTTTTGTGCAATATATCAATAACCGTGACTTCTCCGTTGAATTTGATACTGATGCGGATGGTGACCCAGACCCAACCCCAGAACAACTATCAGCAGCAGGAGATTTAGCTCCAGAAGGGTTTGTGTTTATCTCCCCAGAAGATAGTCCTAATGGAGAGGCGTTATTAGTAGTTGGTAATGAAATTAGTGGTACTACTACTGTTTATGAATTTACAGCTAACCAGACTATCGCGGGAACTTCAGGACCTGATAACCTAGAAGGTGGTACGGGTAATGACAATATTGATGGTCTCGGTGGTAATGATACTCTGAGTGGTCTGGGTGGTAGCGATACTATTAATGGTGCTGCTGGGGACGATGAGATTAATGGCAATCGTGGAGATGACCGTGTTAGTGGTGGTGATGGTAATGACCGTGTTAATGGTGGTTTGGAAAACGATACTATTTTTGGCGGGAATGGAGATGATACCTTAATAGGTCGTCTAGGTAATGACAGGATGTTAGGAGGTAGTGGGGAAGATATTCTCAGTGGTGGTCAAGGTCGCGATCGCCTCAATGGTGGTGCGGGTGATGATACCCTAACTGGTGGCGCGAGTATTGACCGCTTTATTTTTGCTGCTAATAGTGAATTTAGTCAAGTAGACCTAGGGATAGATGAAATTACAGATTTCAACCCAGACTTAGATTTAATTCTGCTGGACTTGACGACTTTCACAGAAATTACCACTGCTTCTGGTGAAAATATTGGGGATGAGTTTGCCACCGTAGAAAATAATAGCGATGCTGCTACCAGCGACGCTATTATTGTTTACAACTCTACTAATGGTGCTTTGTTCTACAATGCTAATGGTAGTGAGAATGGTTTTGGAAATGGCAGTCAGTTTGCTACTCTAAGTGGTAACCCCACTATCACGGCGGAAGATTTTGTCATCAGATAATATTTCTATCTTATCAAGATTGACTCAGCAATTTTAGCAATTTTCATTTTGGTAGACTACAGTAGGGAGGTTCAATGGAAACTCCCTACAATAATTACTGCAATATCTCGATTCTACATTCCGCAGGTTTTAAGCAGTTACTTTTTGCTTAGACCAAATCCCATTTTCATCTTCCTCATAATCCTGATGTATTTTATCCCAGGCAGCTTGTTCTGCTTTTGACTCATCATCTGTTTGATCTAACACAGAATTGTAGCGGTCGATGAAAACTTTCTGAGCATCTGCCGATAAATGAGAACGAACTTCAGGGGATAAATCTTCTGGACTATTGCAGCGACCAGGACAAGGACGAGGTAAGGTGCGATCGCTAATATGAACTTCTTCCCCACCAGCACTTTCCATCAACAGTTGATATTCTCCAGATTTATTGGCAGGAACTTCTGCCATCACTAAAAATTCTCCAGCTTTCAAGCGAGTTTCGTAGATGGCAGCTTTGTCCTTCGACATTCCTAAAGTTGTCAGTACAGAAGCTAAACCTGCACCAGCACTACCAGCAATAGCACCAGTAGCAGCACCCAATAACACGGAACTAATAGGACCTGCTGCCACCACCGATCCGACAAAAGGAATGAATAGTACACCCACTCCTGTGAGCAAACTTAATAGAGAACCAAACAGGGAACCAAAAATTGCTCCTGTTCGCAGACCGCCCACAATTACATCTTTCTTGCTAATAAAACCAGTAATGCGAGTTTGAGACTCAAAGTTTCTCCCCATCACAGAGATATTTTCTCTGGGAACGTTACGCTTTAGTAGGCGATCGATAACATCATTAACTTGAGGTTCTTGTTTAAAAATTGCAGAAATTGTCTGTTCTGCTTTATATTCTTGTACCATAAATAAATATTGACTCTTGATTATGTGCAGTTAATTTGGAGTAAGGAAATTACGACTTACACAGTAGCTTACCCATAAAGTGCGTTGCAACGCACCCGAAAATAATTTGGCGTAAGTCATGAAAATTATTCAGGCAGGTTATAACCCACCTCTACAGAAAATATTTTGAGGGTAGTCGCGAGCTTATGTTATCTTGCTTCTACAGTAGTTGGAGTTTCAACCCCTAGTCTGTTTCCATTGCTCTCAATGACTTCCCCCTCAATAAAGGAGCGTAGCATCCAAGCCATTTCTTCATGCTGTTCCATTAACCCAGTTAAAAAGTCAGCTGTTCCTTCATCGTGGTATTTTTCAGAACATTCATCAATATGCTCTCGTAAGTTACGGATAACTTGTTCGTGGTCTTTTAGCAGTTGTGCCACCATTTGATTAGGTGCAGGTATATTACCAGCATCCTCTTTAATGGAAGCTTGTTCTAGAAAACCTTTTGCTGTACCTATTGGATAACCACCCAAAGCACGGACTCTCTCAGCACAGTCATCAATGTTAGTTGTTAATGCTTGATAATGTTCTTCCCAAAGTTGATGCAATGTTCTAAATTGAGGACCTATTACATCCCAATGGTATTTTTTCGTCTTAATTAAAAGTAGGTATAAATCTGATAAATCTTTATTTAGTAGTATGATTACACCTTGGCGTTGTTCTTGTGTTAAACCAATATTTAGCTTAGACATAAAATTGTTTTGTTTTAACTTCATCTATCATTATTAAAACAATTTTAAAGTTTTTTTCACATCTATCAACAGTAGTAAGTCTTAAATATCCTGTAAATTATCAAATTCTTACTTTTGATAGATCGTAAATCTGACAATTTAAAAAATTAGTAGTCAATTTCCAGACTGCTTAAATCTATTTCAAATTTTTGAGCGATCGCATCTAAGATTTGCTGCTCTTTAGGAGTAATAATATTGTCTAATTTGGCAATACGATAAGAATGTGCTAATACTGACATAGCTAAATATGGAGAAAGATTTTCTAAAAGTATTTCCAAAGGTAGAGGATTATCTAAATGATTTGCAATTGTCTCTATTGAAGCTGGTGCAACCATTTGTAATTCAGGCAGAATATCTGACCAAGATTTATCAGGATAAGAAGCTAAAATCATGTGAACTAATATCTGGTCAATTATAACAAACTGTTCCTGCGTATTATATTGTAAATTAGCTTCTGTTACTTGTTGAAAAGTTTCTAATTTTTCTGTATTTAAAGTTCCATTCAATTTTGCTTCATAAAATTGGCAAGCAGTATACCCTAAAGTGTAGAGCATCACAGCATTTGTCGAAGCACCAACCACAGGCCCAACAGCCGGAATAATTTCTACGAAACTCAAGCCACCTTTCAACACATTTCCGCCCATAGATAAGCCAAAAATTCCTAGAACTTCTCCTCGACGAGCAGGTTCATTTAAGTCTAAACCATAGGCTGCAGCTATCTGATAAACCATTTCTGATTGTAATTTTGTTGTAGCTGCTAATTCTACACCAAATAAAGCTAAAGCAATAGGAGGAATAGCATTGGTTATCATGCCAAGTTTACCTGCTTCCCAAGCTTGATTAAGTATGAGCCGATGAGCAATTTGATTAGGTGTTTCTTGGGGATATTTTAGTTTAGTTTCTCTTAGTTTTATTTGAATTTTATCTACATCAACTTCTCCCAAAATTGACATAATCCATTGGGTTCCCCATAGTTTACTAATAAATTTTAATAGAGGATTTTCTGAGATTATTTGTAAGGTTTTTCCTGTTTGCTCTGTGACAGATTCTAATAATTGATGTGCCTCTTTTGAAGTTGTTTCTATGAAATCTTGGAGTAATGTTCCAGCTTCGGCAACGTTGTCTATAATTTCTAGAGCTGTTTTCGTAGAAGAGTCAATAGTTAACTCTTCTACCTGACTTGCAGTATCAGTGAGATTATTAGATGATATTAATTTTTTTTGTGCATCAGGGTTACTCTCCACATTGTCAGTATTTGTTGTAGGTATATCTTGTGTATCTTGATTGTTAATTTGATTATTCTTCATAATTGTTTTCCTGTAAATTTTCACTTAAAAATTGTTCTTGTTAATTTTGACAGCTTATATGACGAAATAGATCGAGATATATAAGCTGACAAATACAAATATTAATTATAAAATAATTTATTTATACAGATTATATCTAGTATACCCAGATAGATATTGTCAGTTTCTCAACAAATTATAAAGTATTTCTCAAGACAGATTGACAAGAATGAAGTGATTTGAGTAGAGTCCCTGAGATTTACCTGATTTACAGCAGTTTCTGAAGTTATGAGGTATATAAATTGATGGTTAATGGGAGTAGGTTAGAGGTAGGGACGTTGCATCTAACGTTCTTAGAGCCTAAAGAAAATGGGTCGGAGGATAGGGAAAAAGCGAAAAATTACCCTGTTAATTGTACCAAATTAGCGATCGAATCTGCTGTATTAATCTGAAGATAAGTTATACAAAGTGTGAAAAAAAATATTAGGAATTTAGGAGACACTAACCCAAAGATTACCCATTGTCCATCAATTTGAAATTAAAATTATCTCTATTCCAGCCTCCCCTATCCCCTATTCTCTTTTTCAATAAACTGGTATGACAAAGCAAGTGACTCCGTAATGTTAACAGTAGGAAATCATAATATTGGTTTAAAGCTCTAACCATGCTAGTAAAATTTCCAAAACTATCGCTCCCAATAATACCAATTTGATAAATTTTTGTTACAAATAATATTACCAATAGATAATAGACATCTCCAAAAATAAAAAATGAAATCAATTCAAGATATGAAATAAACAATTTCATTCCCTATTCCCTATTCTCTATTCCCTATTCCCTGACTTCTGCAAGAAGTCTAATGGATAATTGATAATTAATCAATTCGGCTTTATTGCCTTCTATTTCAAGAGAAAAAGCGGTCGTTTAGCGCTCCGCACAACTACGTTTTTCATGTCGCGCAGCGTTAACGCCGACTTGAATTGCGGAGCTTGGAGTAGGATGGGATGGCGAGGTTTCCCTCTGAATGGAGAGTGGCTCCGAAGTGCGCCAGATCCAATCTCCCCTTGAGAAGAAAAAAAATTCCTTGAGCGCCAATCCTATCCGTTATAAGAAGAGGTAATTATTAATTATTAATTGTTAATTATTAATTATTGAAGAACCTTTTAATCAAATACCAGCAGATAATCTTCAAAATACACCTATTCTAATTCGATTATGGGGTGAGGCAACAAGTCACGCTCAATAAGCAATATTAAAGAATCTATAATTAGTTTTTCGCTCATCATATTTAATATAATATGCTTTGACCGAAAAATTAAGATTTAAAGCCTATCTTTAATCGGGGATAAAAAAAGAAAAAACTTTGCTTTTAACCAATCCTCTTCTTAAAAATAAGAGGTAATTATTAATTATTAAAAGTAATTTTTAATTTTCGCTCAATCTTTCAACTCTGATTCTTCCTTCAAAAAGAATAAGTTAGTGGCGCTCCAGCCAATAACTAATAGCTAAATACTTACAATATAATTACTTCAGTCACAATAAGTAAAAAACCACATCGAATAATCTTCTAATAATTCAGCATTAATAGAATCTTCTACAACTGTTTCTAAATCCGCTAGTGGCAATGTAAACTTTCGATTATCTGTAGTGCGTTCCAATACAGCTAAAATTCCGTATTCGACATCTAATTTATTATCTAATTTTAACAGATTAAATTTATCTGTGTAAGATGGTTGTGTCTTTTTTAGCTTTTGATATTCTTTTTTACTTCCTGGACCCATTGTATAATGTTCTTCCCATTCAAATTCTTCCATACCTGTAACTAAACAAGGAATTGTCAGATTTTGCTTCAGATATTTTAAATACTTTTTTAAATTAGTCGGATTAACTTCTAGATTTGTAGTGCCGAAAATTTCCTCTAATTTTTGTTCAAAAACTTCCCAATGAATTTGTTCTGCTTCATCTTCTCCTTCTATCCCTTGAAAAGCACCTATCTGCTGTAAAAAATCTTCAATAGGTACAGTTATCGTTAGATTTTCTCCGCCATTCACTTTAGGAGTTTTCCCTGATACAATAGTCTCATCAATTTCAATTGGTCTGAGCTCTCTGGTATCAGGTTGAGACTTATTTTTATTTTGTCTTTGATTAGATTTTGGCATGAAGTTTTCCCTTTATCCAGGTTTATTATTAAAAAATATACAGTTAATAGAAATGTATAGCATTTCTCATCCAGGTAGAGTATTTTAGTTACTAGATTTCCTGTTCCCTAAAACCACAAATTTTCCACCCGATCTAACCCTTGCATTATTGTCATTATTAACTTATAATTTACGTCTAGCTCTGCTTGGTTAGATTGCTTTCCTAGGTCATGCTCTGCAAACTTGCCTTGCAACTAATGCCTGTGGACGAGGTACTGCCGACAGCCTCGGTTGCATCAGGAAATCAACATTAAACTCGCACTCGATCTTAATGTCGGCATGAGACCCAAACCATAAGGTAAGTTGGGGTCGGGAGAATTGAAAAAAGCAGTAAACTATGACACAAATACTACAATCTCCAGAACCAATAGTTTATCAAGGACAGTTCGGAGATTTTACCATAACTAAAAGCGATCGCCTGGGTGTGATTATTTACCGTACTGGCTTAATGATAGCTGCCCTTAGTTTTACATTAGGCAGTGTCCTAGTCTTATGGCAAGGTGAAAATCCAACTGTTATTCAAGCACTTACGCCCCTAATTGGCTGTTTTTGTCTAGCTTTAGGTGTAAGTTTGGCCACTATTCATATTTATATGGCCAGCTTACACCGAATACTCCAGCTATTTTGGCTTATAGGGGCCATTACCACGGTAATCTTAGCAATTAACAGTAGTGAGCCCCTTGCCTTAACAGTTTACAACAATCCAGTCACTATTTTTGGCGTAGGTTTTACTTTTGCTGCTTTGACTGGTATTTATTTCAAAGAAGCTTTTTGCTTTAACCGTCTGGAAACTAAATTACTCACACCTTTGGTGCCTTTTTTACTCCTGTCTCATCTAGTTGGTTTTTTATCAATTGAAATGAAAGAATTTTTATTAGGAATTTGGGCGTTCCTATTTATAATTTTTGCTATCCGAAAGGCATTTCAAGCAATACCTCCAGATATTGGTGATAAGAGTGTTTTTGAATATCTACATCAACAAAAAAATCTGGAAAAAGCCGCTCATAGTTAGCTAATGGGTAGGGTGGGCAAATATGACTAGTAGCTTGTCTAGACTAAAACTGTGGTTCATTTGTAAAATCTAACCCCCCAACCCCACAACTATTCCCCCTTACCCCACGAGTGAAAGCTATCCCTTATAAAGAATTCCTAAGACCCTTTTATGATAGGGAGATGGGGGGGTGGGGAGATGGGGAGGTCGGGGGAGTTTAGCCTCTAATTAAATACGTTTACTCTCCCGAAATATCCAA
>NZ_JAAHGT010000186.1 GCF_010672385.1 Okeania sp. SIO2F4 | reverse complement strand
CCCCCCCTTCCCCCCTTCCCTACAAGGGAATGGGGGTTGCCGGAGCCTCTCTTCTCTGAATCCGCGCAAACCTAACCCCCCCCTGCCACCCTTCCCTATAAGGGAATGGGGGTTGCCGGAGCCTCTCTCCTCGCAGGAGAGAGGTTTGGAGAGAGGTTTTTATGAGTTTACAAACAGCTTCTTAGAGCCAATATCGTAGGGGTTTGGTCACCAAACCCCTACCAAACTTACTTAACTACCATAAATTTCTCTCACTTCCTCAATAGTTAAACCAAGAATTTGTGCTACTTTTTCCACACTCATTCCCGTTGCTAATAATTGAGGAATAGCATTTCTTTGTGCTTGTTCTGCTTGTTCTGCTCGTTGACGCTCTTGTTCTGCTTGGTCAGCAAAGCGATCGCTACGCGCTTTTTCTACTTCTGCTCTTTGTGCTCCTGTTAACAACAAGTTACCTTCAGAGTCCCACCAGCGTAACCATGATAGAGTTTGGTTATGATAGGAACCTTGCCATATTCCCAATTCTATTCCCAGGGGTCGAATGAAATAGTGACCGCGCTCATTAGGAGACATCTGGTGATAAGAGTCATCCTCTAAATAATACATTTCTAGGTTGCCAGTTTTGATGATATAAATTCCGTAGTAAGGTATTTTGACTATGCGTTCATATACCCAAAACTTTCCTGGTTTTGTTGTTTTACCATCTTCAGAAACTGACAAAGGAGTTTTGTCTAATTCTTCTGTTCCGTCTCCAATGGCAAATTCTAGAGCAATTAAAGGTGCCATATATTCTCGCCACAGACAATAGAAACAACGAATTTCACCGTTTAATAGTGGTGGTACATCGGGAACGTAAAACCAATCTGGTGCTTCTGCACCTTTTTCGGGGGGTTCTGTTTCTCGCCAATAGAGACCACTATCTTGTCTGATCGCATAATTTCCATCTGGGTGTCGCTGTTGTAAAATTGCTCCGATAGAATCAGTTAAAAGGATGCTTTGGGGGTGTTCCTGGAAATTTTTCACAAAAGTGCCGTCTTCATCTGGTAATTGAGTATGGTCGGGAAAAGGTGGTGGTAGGTCTATTTTTATTTTTGTTTCACTCATTTCAGTTATCAGTTATCAGTTATCAGTACCTCTAGCTGTTTGCGCAGCATTCCGTAGGAAAGACAGAGAGAAGCTTGCAATACTGAAGTTTATTCTTTTCATCTCCTTAATGTGAAAACTGATTAATTTAACGGGGAACCCGCCCCTACTATTGCCACATTGTAGCTGTGCTACACCACTACTTAACTTCTGACTTCTGACTTCAAACTTATGACTTCGATTTCAACTCCTCCAATACCTCAGAAGCAAACAGATTTTTACCCTTTTTCAAAGTCTCTATCCAACCTTTAACTCGTGCCTTTTTCTCCTCATCTTTCATCGAATCAACTAATAATTGAAAATCCTCAATTGCTCCCCGATCATCTCCATTTAATGCCTTCGCTAAACCACGAATACCTAAAATCCCACCATTATCAGGACTTAAATATACTGCTTTTTCACAGGCAAACATAACATCTTGAACGTGATTATTTAAGCTACCAGACCGACATAATTCTACCCAATCATCAGCATCTATTTCTACATCCGAATCTAATTTTTGTGCCCGATCGTAAAGACTAATTGCTTCTTCTATGTCTCCCTGTTTTGCTAATTTTTTACCCTTTTCTACTTTACCAGAAGCAAATAATTTATTCGCCACAACTTCTGGGTCTGTTTCCTTGGTTTTTGTATCAGGATCGAGGTCAATTTCTGGTAATAATTCTTGGGCACGTTTCAACATAGAAATTGCCCCTTCTATATTTCCCTGTATTGCTAATTTTTTACCCTTTTCTAATTTGCTAGAAGCTGCAAATTTGTTTGCTACAAGTTCGGGGTCTGTTTCTATAGTTTCTGTATCATAGTTGAGGTCAATTTCTGGTTCCAATTTTTGGGCGCGTTTCAAGATAGAAATAGCTGTTTTTATGTTTTCTTTTTCTCCTGTTTCTGCTAGATTTTTAGCTTCTGTAATTAAACTATGATGAACTGGAAGTTCATCACAAGTTCTCTGGTATGTATCAAAGTTACTGTTCATGTACTGCTGCCACTCCTCTGCTGTTAAATTCCGACCAAGACGGCGACAAGCTTCTGCAATTAAATCTTTTGGCCTTACCCAATGGATGCGGGCGGTATTGTCATTACTTGCGGTCGCAACGACCTTGCCATTGTGGCTAAAGGCTACTGCTCTTACCTCCCCTTGGTGGTTGAAGGTAGCAACTTGTTTGCCAGTGTTCGTATCCCAGAGGCGGGCAGTATTGTCAGCACTGCCTGTTGCAATGGTCTTCCCGTTGTGACTAAAAGCTACTGCTCTTACTCTACCCTGGTGGAGTAGGGTAGCGAGTTGTTCGCCAGTTTTTGTATCCCAGATGCGGGCAGTTTTGTCAGCACTTGCGG
This sequence comes from Okeania sp. SIO2F4, assembly GCF_010672385.1. Classification (GTDB taxonomy): domain Bacteria; phylum Cyanobacteriota; class Cyanobacteriia; order Cyanobacteriales; family Microcoleaceae; genus Trichodesmium. The sequence goes on along the minus strand of NZ_JAAHGT010000186.1, from coordinate 10,113 downwards.
TCGCAACGAGGTTCCTTTTGCGGCTAAAGGCTACTGCTGTTACTTGTCCTTGGTGGTTCAGGGTCGCGAGTTGTTTACCAGTTTTCGTATTCCAGAGACGGGCGGTATTGTCAGCACTGCCTGTTGCAATGGTCTTCCCGTTGTGGCTAAAGGTTACTGCTATTACTTCTCCTTGATGGTTAAGGGTAGCGAGTTGTTCGCCAGTATTGGCATCCCAGATGCGGGCAGTTTTGTCAGCACTTGCTGTTGCAACGAGGTTCCTTTTGCGACTAAAGGCTACTGCTGTTACTTCTCCTTGGTGGTTCAAGGTAGCAAGTTGTTCGCCAGTATTGGCATCCCAGAGACGGGCAGTTTTGTCATTACTTGCTGTAGCAATGGTTTTACCGTTACGACTAAAGGCTACTGCTGTTACTTCTCCTTGGTGGTTGAGGGTAACAATATCTGTGCCAGTAGCAGCATCCCAGAGGTGGGCAGTTCGATCGTCACTTGTTGTGGCAATGGTTTTTCCATCAGGGCTAAATGCTACTGCATTTACCTTAGACTGATAGTTGAGGGTAGCAACTTGTTTACCGGTGTAGGCATCCCAGAGGCGGGCAGTTTTATCATAGCTTGCTGTCGCCATGGTTTTGCCGTCCGGGCTAAAGGCTACTGCATTTACCTTGGACTGATGCTTGAGGGTAGTAACTTCTTTAGCGATATTCGTATCCCAGAGGCGGGCAGTTTTGTCATAACTTGCTGTCACAATAGTTTTGCCTTCCGGGCTAAATGCTAGTGCATTTACTTTGTCTTGGTGATTAAAGGAAGCGACTTGTTTGCGGGTGTAGGTATCCCAGAGGCGAGCTGTATTGTTATCACTGGCAGTAGCAATGGTTTTGCCGTCGGGGCTAAATGCTACTGCTTTTACCTTATACTGGTGGTTGAGGATACCGACCTCTTGGCCAGTGCAGGTATCCCAGAGGCGAGCTGTATTGCTATCACTTGCAGTAGCAATGGTTTCGCTATCGGGGCTAAAGGCTAGTGCTATTATCTTATCCTGGTGCTTTAGGGTAGTGATTTCTTTACAGGTTCTGGTATCCCAGAGGCGAACGGTATTATCATCACTGGCAGTAGCAATTCTTTTCCCATCGGCGCTAAAGACTAATTTATGTACCCTTGCTTTGTAGTTAAGGGTAGCAAATTCTTTGCCTGTGGCGGTATCCCAGAAGCGGGTGATTTTGTCATCACTGGCAGTAGCAATGGCTGTGCCATCAGGGCTAAAGGCTAGTGCATTTACCGGGAAATAGTGGACTAGGGTAGAGATGGCATTGCCCGTGGTAGTATCCCAGAGGCGAACAGTATTGTCATCACTTGCAGTCGCAATGATTTTACCGTTGGGGCTGAAGGCTACTGCATTTACCCCGTCCTGGTGGACTAGAGTAGCGATAGCACTGCCTGTTTTGGCATCCCAGAGGCGGGCAACTTTATCTTCACTTCTTGTAGCAATGGTTTGACCGTCAGCACTAAAAGCTACTGCTATTACCCGATCCTGGTAGTTGAGGGTAGCGATATCTTTGCCCGTGGTAGTATCCCAGAGCTGGGTAGTTTTGTCATCAGTTGCAGTAGCAATGGTTTTGCCGTCGGGGCTAAATGCTACTATATTTACTCCAGACTCGTGCTTGAGGGTATGGAGATGATCTGGTAGTTGACTTAGCCCTTTACGGATAGCTCCATCAGCTGCATTTTGGGGGATATATAAAGGCTGATCGCCTAAGAATTTATTGACGGCTTTCCTCCACCATACATACCTATTTTTGTGCAGCTCTTGAACTGTAACCATTGACTGGAGTCCTAATAAAGTGCCTCGATCGTACCAGTTCCAGTTAGCAATGGCGACTTCTGCTTCTGCTGCCATCTGACGGGCAAAGGATGCTTCACTATTATGTTTAGCTATTCTTTGCTGAATCACAGCAAAAGCAGATACCCCACTCATAAACAGCAAAGAAATAGCCAAAATTTGATTCCGTCTTTGAGCTAACCTCCTGGCTTTTTGCTCCTGTATAAACTCCCTTTTTTTCCGTTCTTTCCCTTCAACTTCCCAACGAGTTCTCAACTCCTGACTCGCCCTAACAAAATCATGAGCAAATCCATCCAATAAACCTATATCTCCATACTTGGCTATATATTCTTCTGCCTTCATTAACTGCCCTTCTCGCCATAACCAATCATCTTTTTGATCGTGTTTTTTCCATTCCATTGCATCAGCTTCAATCTTCCTTACCAACGGCAAAACTTCTTGATATTCTTCTACCCATCCCCTCAGTTTGTCCCAACTTCTAATTAATTCTTCGTGAATAACATCTAATAATGTTCCTGCTTTTGACTTGTCTTTAGTAATTAACCGATTATTTTGGTCAGCTAATTTATCACTTACCTCTAACAACATCTCTAAACTATGTTTTTCATTGGGCAATTTTTCTAAAATTACTCTTCTACGAGTATCTGTTATTTTTCCCGCATTTATTTGCTTTTCCCCAGGCTGTACTAATTCTAAAAATATCCGTTTTGCAACTGACTTTTCCTCTTCATTGAGACTCTCAAAAACTTCATTAGCTCGCTTCGTCAAAGTACCCTTAATTCCACCCAACTTTCGATAAGTTTCCAGAGTTAAATATTTACTTTTCTCTTCTCCTTGAGTGGCATCTTTCCACAACACATCTAGAGTATATTGCAGGAGAGGTAAACTACCAGGGTTACGCAAAAAGTCTTCTGTCATTTGCGCAACTAATCCTGGTTGTACTCCCATTGCTACTAATTCGGCTGGTTTTTTTATTGCTTCCTCTATTTCCTCTTTTTCCAGAGGCGTTACTAAGAATTGATGTTCTTTTATTTGAGTTGCTAATCCTGGATATTTTGAACATTGGTCGAGAAAATCTGCCCGCATTCCTAAGATTAAGCAAAATTTCTTTTGAATGGCTTCATTTTTGATTGCTTCTAAAAAACAATCAAAAAATTCAAGTCGTTTTTCGTGAGTTTCGCAGAGGGTAAAAGATTCTTCAAATTGGTCGATTACCATGATGACTCTTTCAGCTTCTGCTGACTGAATAAATTCGATTAATTTTTCTGTTAAATTTTCTGGTTTTTCCCCTTCTATATTAATTGTCTTTTGCATATTTTTCAGAGGAGTTGCAGTCGGTGTAAAAGGATTTAGATATTGCCATCGGTCACTTCCCGACGTTTTCTGCCCCCGCTTCAATTGATATAACAAACCTGCTCTTAATAAGGAAGATTTTCCACTGCCGGAAGCTCCTAAGATTGCCACAAAATTATTAGTTCTTACTTGGTCAATTAATTCATCTGTTAACCGAGTTCTGCCATGAAAAAATACCGCATCTTCTTCCTTTTCTGTAAAATAAGATAGAGCACGATAAGGAGGAGTATTTTTCCAGCGTTCATCTACGGGTTGAGTCGGACTATTGGTAGTCAGAATAATCGCATTTCCTGAATTATGAAATACAGGAGCTTGAGCAGTCTGACGCATATTCTTTTTAATAGAATCTGCCAAAATATAGTTAGTAACCCAACCATCAATCGAATTTTCGGGATTTAAACCTTTGAGTAATCTAGCGGTAAAAACACCCTGTTCTCCATCTATTTGTTCTACACTTGTTTCAAAGGAACGAGCAGCAGTAATAAAACAGCGACTTACTTGTTTTCCACTACCAGGGTCAGCCTCTTGAAAATTCAAAAATTCCCCACTAAAACAACAGTCTAACCAAACTATTTGTGTTTTAACTGGACTATTTTTTAATAATTCTTTTAACCAGTTTAAAGAAATACCATATTTCTCCTTTTTAAGTTGAGCATCACTGGTAGCTAAAAATCCTTCTTGAATTCCACCTTTTTCCTTCAAATAACCATGTCCGGCAAAGAAGAGTAAAGCTACATCAGGAACTTCATTTTTTGATGGAGGATTAAATAAATTAATAATCCTTTTTTCCAGGTCATTAACTTTTACAAGACCATTAGGAATAAATCTAGCTTGACCTTCTTGGTTGTAAGTTTTAGGTAAACGTTGCACATGAAAATTGCCGTATTTTTCTAACATTTCGGCTATAGCTTCCGCATCTTTTACGGGTGCTTTAAGGTTTAAATCTCCAGGCTTCTTTTTTTTGAGAAATGGATAAGAATTAATTCCTACAACTAATGCTTCTCTATTCATAATTAATAATTATATTGATTATTTAAAAAGTTTATAAAAAAAATTACAGTATTTTTCCAGTGATTGAGGTAATATTTTAATCCTGAATCTCCTCTGAAAAAGGGAGAATTTAAGTAAATTTATCTATATCCTACTATACCAATGGGACTTAAAAAAATATAACCAGAAAACAGGCTAAAATATAGATTGGCAAAAGCTTTTACGTCAAAAAGGTATAAATCCGTATGGAAGCAAGGGTTTTAGGCATTTTTAGGGGATCAACGTAATTCCCTTGCCCAGACTGACTTTGACGTTACCAGAAAATGTCTAAGTACAACTGACAAACAACCACTAGATTGTACCCTACTTAAGAAGATGAGAACTATTCAGAAATCAAATATGTCATAACTTATGCAATTACACTAATGATAGTGGGTTTACTAGGAAATATAAGGAATTTATACACTATATGTAGCGGTAGTGGGTAATAAATAAATTTATTGAAACAAAAACTAAAAATTAATTCTAACTCAACCCGACCAAAACTTACCGAAGGACTTCACTGTTTAAACTTTATCTTGGATAGAAAAAGGTGAGTTAAAGAATCGGTTATTATTGGAAGAGTTGGAGAATGAATTACATCGAGGAGAATCAGAAACAATAGCTTTGGCAGTTTCTTTGGCTTCCGAATTAGTAATCATAGATGAAAAACCTGGTATAAAAAAACATTAGTTTAAGATTGAATATCATTGGTATTTTAGGTATATTGTTAATTGCTAAACAAGGAAGACTAATATTCAGCCATTAATGGATGATTTAATTACTAAACTAGGTTTTCGTATTAATCAGGGATTGTATCTAGATATCTTAAACAAGAATCTAATCAAGATCGATAACTAAAGTCATCTAAAACTACAGAAAGCAATCAGCAAATCAGGGAGATACAAAATGAAAGATTCAGCGAACAAATTCTTATTATCCATGTTACTAGCAATCAAAGAGTTAGACAGTCCCCTAAATGCAGAGGAAAAAGAAAATCTTTATCTTGCCGGTCAACAATTATCCCTTGATCCTACAGCTTGGGAAGAAGATATTGAACCAACTCTCATGGAAATAATTAACAATAACCCATCTCTCAATACAGTTTTTAAAAGTATTAACTCTAAGCTAGAAAAAATTGATGAGATTCCTCAAAATTTAATCCCTAATACTGAAGAAATGAAAACAGTTATCCCGACTGAGGAAAATCAACCCCTAGAACGTCCTATTCCTGATGTTGATATGTCTGATTTTCAAAGTAATGAAATTACCAATGCAGCTATCCAAATTATCTCATCACCAGAGCCATCAGAAACAGTTAAAAAAATTGGTAAGTTTGATAAATTATTGAATTTGATTAGTCAGAAGTAGTCAGACAATATATATAACCCATTTGGGATCTATTTAAAAATAGATTGGGAGTAGGGTAGTGGTGGAGTAGGGAAGATAGTTAGATGAGGTGTGTGGGAGTATTTTTAAACTTTTTTCTCGTGTTGCCTATATCCTACTCCAGATTCCTAAATCAAAAGACCTCTCCAAAAATCAAAAATCAATTCAATTCTTATCCATAAGTTATCAATTACTTCTCCCTATTCTCTATTCCCTCTTTTCTGGAGAAATCTAAAAATTCAATTGTGGGGATTAATACCACATGGGTTCTATAAATTTGACAAAACAGAGAGGTTATTGGTTTGCTATTCAATGGATATTTCGGAAGAGTAAATGTATTTAAAAATACGTTTTTTTCCTGCAAGCTGTAATTTGGTACTCACTCTCCCCCCACATTCCCCATCCTGGGAAGGGTTAGGGGTCTGTTCTCATCTCCCCATTTTCCTATTACAAAAGGGTTTTAGAAGTTCCTTACAAGGGATAGCTTTTTGAGGAAGGTTAGGGGATATCTGAGATGGGATATCTAAAACGAAGTATCTCAAGGTCTTGTATGATTAATAACCTTACCAATAACTAAAAACATGACTGATATTATTAATCCTACCATTGACTTATTTCTCTATGACTTGAGAAACAGTCTCGGTGATGATGAAACAGACATAGAACAAAAACGCCAATATTTTTATCAAAAATTCCATCAAACTGTTCAGGAAAAATTAAAACAAGACGGACAAGAAAATAACCAAGATATAGAGGTAGAATATATTCACCTGCTCAAATCTACTTATGCTCCCTTAGATCCTAATAGTTCTGGAGAAGATGGTTATTACTATCCAGTAAGATTAGGAGATAGTTATGGATTATTATTAGAAGTTGCTGCACCTGAGAAAAAAACACCAGAATATTTTGGCGAATTAAAAGCAAAAATTCAACAAAAATTAGGAGGAAATAATGCTACATTAGGTCAGAGCTGGATGCTATCCACCTACCTACCCAATTCCTCAGAAATAACCCCACAAGAAATAGAAAAAATTTCCCAAGAATCTTGTAAAGCAATTTTTCCCAATGCCAAAGAAATAGAATATGAAAGCAAAGGTGAATTTATCGGAGCAACGATTTTTGAATATTCTGATAAGAGCTTAAAACAACAGATTGTCAAATTAACAGATAAAGAAATTATTACTGTTGTTCAAAATCAACATATTATTATTGCTATTTATCCAGACCAAGCAACATTTTACAAATTAAGTAGATTTTATGCAGACTGGATGCGGTTATTTTATTATCACCATAAAATCGTTTGGTCTTACGGCCAAACTCGCATTTTAAACAATCAAATTAAAGATAAATTTAGTCAAATTCAGACAACAATTAAATCTATAGAAGCAAATCTTACTAAAGGAAATAGAAAAGCTAATAAGTTGGAAGAAATTAGTGATATTTTGAGTCAATTCCAAATTCTCATCAATCAATATACCCAAAATATAAACAATTTAAAATTTCAACAAGGCACAATAGAAATAAATTTAAGTAATTACGATAAAAGATTACAAACTCTCCAGAAAAAAGCTAGAGAAAAAATCACTATAAATAAAACATCAATCGCATTTTTTGAAGAATTTAGTAAATTAGTTAACGAAAAATATCTTTTCCAAATCACAAGAGATTTAAAAAATTTTGACCAGGGATTGCAATTATTGGAAGGTAATATTAACGCTATCCGCAGCCAAGTAGAAATAGAAAAAGCTAAGAGCGATCGTAACTTTCAAGAATTAATTACTGTGGTAGGTACAGGAGTGACTATTGTTACTATTATGGATAATGATGCCAAAAGACAATGTGAATTAATTCTTTCTGAGAAATCTTTTATTTGTGAAAATACATTGATATTCAAATTAATAGTAATTTTGAGTACTAGTATATTTGTTTGGTTTTTCAGAAAATATATATCTAAGCGATCATAAATTATTTGACCTCTCCCCCAACCCCTCTCCTACAAGGATAGGGGTGACTGTTCTCCCCCTTCCCTCGTAGGGAAGGGGGTTGGGGGGTTAGGTTTTTTACTCACCTTTTAACCAACTAAAAATTCTAATTCCTGATTTATTTCTACTGATAAATTATTCAATAACTGCAATTTACTTCTTAACTTTATTACCTCTGGTGACTGCTGACTCATAGGAACTTTAATAACTTTTTCCGCGATTATTTCATATTCCTCAACTGCTTTTAAAGTTACAGTGCTAAAACGACTTAAATAATCTCTAGCTGCATTAGCATAAGCTTGTTTCACTTGCTCTTTATAACTTGCTAAATTTTGCGATTTATTCTGTTTATTATCACTCAAAAGATAGGTTGCTCCACCAACAACTGCAGCACCCATCGGACCTCCTAATAACCAACCTATTCCAGAGGCGATCGCTATATTTCTCAGACCACCATATTTTTTGGTTTCTGATGGGGGTGGGGGTGGCAAGAAAACTTTTGGAGCTTCAGGAAATGTAATTATTAATTCCTCTGTTTCTTCTGATTGAAAAAACTCAGAAGCTTTATCTACCCACTCACTAATTTCTTGTTTATATTTCAGAGCTTCTGGTCGAAATTTTTCTGACTCCCAAATATTAAAAGTTCTCTGTTCTAAAACTACAGCTAATTCAAATTGATACCTTTCCAAAAGCTTAGTTAAATATAGCCAACTCTGAAAATTTGAACTGCTTCTCTCGAAACCTTCTTTAATTAACTTTTCTGCTCTTTTTTGAATCTCAAACTTTTCACTTTTCTGCTCTTGAATAGAAATTAACTCTTTAGTTACCTCCTTAGCATTAGCCTTGATTACTTGACATAACTGAGAAGCGATCGTCTGTACCCTGGATAACTGAATATTTGTCTTTTCTCCATAAACTTTAACAATACTTTGTAAAGCAGATTCAAAAGTAGCTAAACCCGTTGTTTGTGCCACAGAAACATCGCTTTTTAACCGCCCCCGTAAAGCAGGTAAAGCATCAACCCGATGCAAATTACTAATATTATTCGGGAGTTCGGAGCGAAAACTTTCTGCCACAAACCGCATTCTATTAGAAACCTCTTTTTGTTCCTCTGGCGTGAGTAAATTCATAAAATTAACCACAAAAACCACAGTCTTAATACCCCGTTCCCCCAACCAATCTTTGAGATTTTCTCGCTCACCCAAAGTCATCAAATTTCTAGCATCTAAAACCTGCACTACTAGATCGGCAGTTAATAATTTTTCCTGCACCAAAATATTCTGAGCTTCCCTATCATTAGTTCCTGGTAAATCTAAAAATTCTACCCCTCTTGCCAGAAAAGAATGAGGGCAATAAACTTCTACTGAAGTTACATCATCTCGCATTTGCCGATTATCATCTAGCACAGCATATTCTTTAAGAATATCTGTACCATTGGCATTAATAATACTCCCATCTTTTAACTGAATTCTTGTTTGTAACTCTTTGCCATATTTCACATAAATTGCTGCTCCAGTAGTGGGAATTAGATCGATAGGTAAAGTCCGTTCTCCTAACAAAGCATTTAGGAGGGTAGACTTACCATAATTAAACGGAGCAAAAACAGCAATTTTAAAAGAAGGGTTTGCCAGATACTCACAGATAGAAATTACATCTTTTCTCAATTGAGAATCTGGCTCAAGTTCTAAAATTCCTAGAGCAGAATTAAAATAATTTGTCAGGTTTTGGTAATGTTCTTTATGTTGCATTTTTTTAACTAGGGTTTGCTGAAAAAGTATGTTATACCAATTTTATAAATGTTTTTTACAAATGGTAGAAAGAAGAAGGAAGAAGGAAGAATGAGTAAATCCTGAAAACAAGGGGAAAAGGGGAATATGATAGATATAGATATCTTAAATTAATTGGATATGGTCTTTTTAAACATCTCCTATCTAGAGGTATTTTCTTGTAGCATTCTTTTTTTAAAGTGGTATTAGTGAGGGAAGGGAATTGGAAATAGTTGCACTTAGCCTCCTGGAATAGAGAAGATTAAAATTTGGATAAATTCTCCCCATTGATTTTTCCCTTTTGCGACTTCCCTATTCCTGATTTTTGTCAAATCTACTAATTGTTTAATAGATAGAGAATTAGATAAATTATCATTTCAGTGATTAGCTAGCCTCCCGGAAATAGAGGAAGATTAAAATTGGCAGAAATTCTCCCCATTGATTTTTTCCCTCTTCCTACTTCCTTCCTCCTGATTTTTGTCAAATCTACTAATTGTTTAATAGATAGAGAATTAGATAAATTATCATTTCAGTGATTAGCTAGCCTCCCGGAAATAGAGGAAGATTAAAATTGGCAGAAATTCTCCCCATGGATTTTTTCCCTCTTCCGACTTCCCTGTTCCTGATTTTTGCCAAATCTACTAATTGTTTAATAGATAGAGAATTAGATAAATTATCATTTCAGTGATTAGCTAGCCTCCCGGAAATAGAGGAAGATTAAAATTGGCAGAAATTCTCCCCATGGATTTTTTCCCTCTTC
>NZ_JAAHGT010000185.1 GCF_010672385.1 Okeania sp. SIO2F4 | reverse complement strand
CGGTTGGACTACCGCTCAATGGCTGTGGTAAATCGATGATTGATATCGAGGATCAGCAAGTCTCATTCGTGAGTTTGGGAAGCCCACATCATAATCTCTGATTTGATGTGGGAGTAGTCACAAAGCCTCTTCTCTTAGTAATAAAATAGGACAAATTATTTTCGACCACCCTTTTACCCTCTTTGAAAACCCGAATCTTGAGCCTTATGATTGTCCCTTTGATGATGAAGGTATGCCAACTATGCTCAAAACCTTTATAGAAGCAGACACAGTCAAAAACTTTATATTGGGAAAAAAAATGTGCTGCTCTTGCCGGATGCAAGTCCACTGGCAATAGTTTTATAGATGGACTATCTCAACCTGCTCCTTGTTTAGTAAATTTGAGTATCAGTCCTGGGCAAACTTCTGACAGTAAATTGATTAGTAATATAAAAGAAGGTTTAATAGTAGCTCAGGTATTAGTAGCGGGTCAATTAAATCTACTAGCCGGATAATTTTATGTTAATTTAGCTTGAGGTTATAAGGTAGAAAATAGTCAAATAAAAGAGATAGTTTAAAGATACAATGATGACTGGTAATATTTTTGCAGCATTTGAAAATTTAGTATATATTGGCAATTTTCCCGATTTAGCTAGTGGTGGTTACTATTTACCATCTATGCTTATTTCAAAAATTAGGTGTAGCAGCAAGGTAGGCTTAGATATGAAAGTTCTCAAAGTTATTTTTATTAGTTTTTTAGCAGTTTTACTACTGAGTGGATGTGTTCAATATGAAGTGGGAATAAATTTTCAGAGTCAAACCCATGGTGAGATTGTACAACATATTAAACTAGCAAAGAAGTTACGCAATTTTAGTCGTGAGATAGTTTCTGATTGGTTAAAAAGTGTAGAAAATAGAACTTATGAGTTAGAAGGAAAAACTAAAAGAATATCTAGGCAAGAAGTTGTAGTTACAATTCCTTTTAATAATGGTGCTGAGTTGGAAGAAAAATTCAATAGTTTTTTTCAACCTATAGATTCAGTAGAATCTCAAGATTATTCCCCAGAAATAGTAGCAGATTTACCAAAATTAGCATCTCATATTGATGTGAAACAGAATAATTTTTTTGTGGCATTACGGAATAAATTGAGTATGAATTTAGATTTGCGATTATCTACATCTAATAGCAAAGTTGCAGTTAATCCAGGTGAGTTATTAGATGTGGAGTTTCAGTTAATTACACCTTGGGGTTTTAGTGACATCGAATCAAGTGAAAATAATACAATATACTATCAAAGTGACCAGGAAATTATCTGGAAACTCAAGCCAGGAGAATTAAATTCATTAGATGTAGTATTTTGGATTCCTAGCCCCATAGGAATAGGTGCAATTTTAATCAGTTTATTTGTTTATCTAGGTATAGCTTTAAAATATCAAATATTACCTGCTTTAGGAATAAGTAAAAACTCAATTAACTGACATTAATGTGGATATTAAGCTGCTGTAAGGGATCGTGTAAAAATAAGTTCTACAAATTTTATCTGAAATAGATTGTGAAATCTAGCTTCCATCAAAAAAACTGTAATGGTTATTCTTACACGACTCCTAAACTTAAACCGTACTATAAATTAGCCAATTAGCAGTGAGGAATTAGCTGATAGCTTAACTTCTTTTTTCTATTTTCAGAACATGTGTTTCCTTCTCCCGTTATCTGTTTGATTCCCCCAAGAAATTATATTGGCTTATTGTTGTGTTTTTAAGTAAAATTTGAATGAGTATAGTCACTCAGATAGTTGCTTAATCAAGATATGATTTACAATACAAAATATATTGCCAATTTATAGCTTTCATGTATAAACTAAATATTGACCATTCAAGCATAAGTTGAAACAAAAACAATGAAACCGATAAACTTTTTGCTGATTTTCTTAGTTTGTTTAGCGTTAGTTATATTCAGCTTACAAAATACCCAACTAACAACTATCAAACTTATTGAAGGTATTGAGTTAGAAGCTCCATTATCTGTAGAGCTTGTAATTGCCACAGGATTAGGAGCAGTTCTAGCATGGCTATTCAACTTATGGTCAAGAGTGCAAAATACCATAGGAAGTTTCGGACAAATGCGAGAAATTCGTAGCAGAAATAAACGCATTCAAGAATTACAAGAAGATGTAGAACGCTATGAAGAGGAACTAAAACAAAGAGCTAGTTTGCCAGCATCAGAAACTTTGTCCGAGCTAGAAAAATCTACTGAAGTAGAAGCTTCTAAATAAAAGTAGAATTAGTTCAGTTATGACTTTTTATTTCATTGGGTACTTGTATTTGAATCATACTAACCTTTACTATCCTTAAATTTTTCACTCTCAATAATCCCACACTTATCAGAAAGTGTGGGATTCCAGACTAACTAATTTCCAGGATAGTCTGATAATTATTGATATTTAAAAGTACACTAAAGTAGAGAAAAAAACTACGGCTATGACAATTGGAGTTCCCCAAGTTTCAGAAACCCTTTCAGAAGGAATAGCCCTATTAACAAACCTCGCAGAAAAAGGAGAAATTAATCCTTGGGATGTCCAAGTAATTGAAGTAATCGATCGCTACTTAAGTAAACTTACTCCTGAATCAAATATTTCTGCAAGTGACGATTTTGCCAATTTATCTCAGTCAGGTCAAGCATTTTTGTACGCATCTATATTAGTATGGTTAAAAGCAGATCATCTGGCTAATTCAGAATCATCTGAAAATAATTCAGAGATATGTGAAATAGTACAAATACCAGAAGCAGAAAATTTTGAAACACCAAGAATACCACTAAAACTAGAGCAACAATTACGTCGTCGTGCTGTAGCTCCCTCCCCGCGTAAACGTCGAGTCACCCTTCAAGAATTAATTGAGCAGTTACAACTGATTGGAACTGCTATAGAAGATAGAAAAACACGGCCTCGTATTCGCAAAACCAGCTCCAAAGCAAGAGCGCAAGCGGCGAAAGTTATTGCAGAATTAGCTCACCAGGAAAATTTAGTAGAAACAGCTACTGACCTAGAACAGTTTCTTCTAGAAAAATTACCAGATACCAGTGAAGGTTGCTTAGAATTTGAGCATCTTTTAGAATTATGGTCTTCAGCATTACAGTCTAAAGCTGAAAAAGAAAACCAAAATCAACATCAACATACTAATGTCCCAGTAAATTCCGATCGAGTAGGTGCATTTTGGGCATTACTCCTGCTTTCTGCTCAGTCTAAAGTTGAGTTATCCCAAGAACAATTTTACCAAGAAATCAAAATCCGTGCTCTTTCATCAAGTTCTCAGGAACAAAAGGTTTCAGAGTAGAAATTTAATCCCTCAAAAAATAGCATACTATAATAGTCTACATTTGCAATTTCTATAATACTTTGGTAAATAGTGGCGAAAATTAATTTACACTCTTGCTTGGTAGAACTTCAGTTATCACTAGGGAAATTTACAAAACCTCAAAAGTTTTTCATCCAGTAAAAATATTTTGGTTTTTTAATATCAATGCATTGAGTCATGCCACTGATTTATTTATTTTTGGCTCAAAACCCTGAATTATTTCTTTCTAGAACGGCGTTGCTTAAGTAATACCGTTTCACGGAAGTAAAAAGTAAAAAGTAAAAAGTTAAAAGTAAGATTTTATAGACTTGAAACTTCGATACCACAAGAATTTCCTGAAATTATTTCACATTTAAAATTTGCAATTATTTGTGACATCTTTAAACTGAATTGATATAAGGTATGACAATTCAACTAGTGGTAAATTTTCAGCTAAAACAAGAGTGCAAATTGTACCTATTTATTCCTAATTTAGTCAGAAAAAACTCCTGTATACCTACTGAATCCTGACTCCTGACTCCTTTGAAATCATACATTTATTCAGCAACCCCTCTAGAACTTTCTAATTAATTAAAATTAAAACCATTGAATTAAGAATTAAAAAATATCTCAGAAAAATTTTATTCTGCCGTATCTCTAGATATAAACTGGAAATATTTGTCTAGCAGTACAGATATTTACCCATAACATCAAAATTTTGTTATATAAAAATTGATCGATATACCTTTAAATAGGGAAAGTGAAAAATTATCTCTCTGTTTAACTGAGGTTTTAACGGAGTTGGTATTGTGAGTTGAGAACATAGATAATAAGTATTTTAGTATTTTTGGCATTTTTAAGGTGGAGGAAACCAAAATGAAAGCCATGATTCTGGCCGCAGGTAAGGGAACTCGTGTTCGTCCAATTACTTATCGCATTCCTAAACCAATGATTCCTATTCTGCAAAAACCAGTAATGGAATTTTTGGTAGAGTTGCTTCGTCTACATGGTGTTGAGCAAATCATGGTCAACGTTAGCCATTTAGCAAAGGAAATAGAGGACTATTTTCGCGATGGTCAAAAGTTTGGGGTAGATATTGCTTATTCTTTTGAAGGACGAATTGAGGATGGAAACTTGATTGGGGAGGCACTGGGTTCTGCTGGTGGTATGAGGCGAATTCAAGACTTTTATCCTTACTTTGATGATACTTTTATAGTCCTTTGTGGTGATGCTTTGATAGATTTGGATTTGACTGCAGCACTCAAATGGCACAAAGAAAAAGGATCGATGGCTACTGTAATTATGAAATCTATTCCTCGGGAAGAGGTTTCTAGTTATGGTGTTGTAGTGACAGATGAAACAGGACGAATTAAATCTTTCCAAGAGAAGCCAAAAGTTGACGAAGCTCTGAGTACCAATATTAATACTGGTATTTATATTTTTGAGCCAGAAGTGCTCGATCATATTCCGTCTGGTGTTGAATTTGATATTGGTAGTCAGTTGTTTCCCAAGTTGGTGGAGATAGGTGCGCCTTTTTATGGCGTGCCAATGGATTTTGAATGGGTAGATATTGGTAAGGTGCCGGATTACTGGCGAGCAATTAGAGATGTACTTCAGGGGCAAGTTAAAAATGTTTCTATTCCTGGTAAAGAGGTATCTCCAGGAATTTATACTGGCTTGAATGTCGCAGTTAACTGGGATAAGGTGGATATTGAGGGACCTGTTTATATTGGTGGTATGACCAGGATTGAAGATGGAGCCAAAATAGTTGGACCTACTATGATTGGTCCGAATTGCTGGATTTGTAGTGGTGCGACTGTTGATAGTAGTGTTATTTTTGAGTATTCTCGTTTGGGTCCAGGGGTTCGCCTTGTGGATAAGTTGGTGTTTGGCCGTTATTGTGTAGATAAGACTGGAGCATCTATTGATGTTCAAGCTGCTGCCCTTGATTGGTTAATTACTGATACTCGTCATCCTTTCCCTTCTGCTCCTCCTGCAGAACATGAAACAATTAAGGATATTTTGCAGCAAAATGGGGGGTGATTCAGTTATCAGTTATCAGTTATCAGTTATCAGTACCTCCTAGCTGTTGCCAGAGACTTGAAATACTGAAATTTTTTTTCATCCCTCTTGAAAGGCTATCCCTTATGCAGATTAGTTGGAAACTTTTTCCTATTTCTTTTTTTCTAAAAGTTATAAATAAGAATCCCACCACAGGGGTTAATGCGGATTAGTTGGAAACCCCGTTAATAAAACAGCGGGGTTTTTTCCCCTCATTTGGATTTGCGGGATTAATAATTCCAAGGGTTTAGAGACCAAACGCCTACAGACCTCATCCTTGTAGTTAGAATTAGAGATTAGAGGTGCTTGAGAAAATAAAATTACTATTGCGATATGGAAATACTCAGAAAATTTCTCGCCACACTCTGAGTCTGAGGTGCTTGAGAAAATGAAATTACGATTGCCATTGATATTTTTTTGACTACTCTCATTTATTGCTCTAGGGATTAATATTTTTGTATAGTAATGCTTATACTTCAATACGGTTCAGTTAAGACGAAAACTCCTATGATATAGAACCATTATATAGGCTTTTCAAGCTACAAAACTGCAAAAAAAATCCTTAACTAAACCGTATAGTCCTATACTTAAGGTATGGAACGAAAAGATAAGCGTCCTCAATCAACCTTAAACGCTTGCTAGACGACCAAACCATAATCTATATTCTAGATTAAAATTAAAGACAGAGGATTCAAATTTGTCCAAAGTTCAAAAAGTTAAGAATAAGTTTTTGTGAAAAAAAGGGAAGAAGTATTATGTTATGGAACAGTTTAACTGTAAATGGAACAGTTTAACTTTAAGGGGATATTTACCTAACACAGGTACTTATAGTGCAAAGGTGTATAGTAGTTCGGCGATATTCCCGTATGCATATCCGATGGATAATGTGCATAAATGCGAATTGGTATTGGGTTCTCCTGTTTATTTTCAATATATGATCGAAATACCAGGTGCAGTACCAGAAGCTGAAGGAACGTTCAATTTACCAGAAGTTACCATAGAAGCTGGAATAGATAGATGATGAAACCATGGGAAGTAGTCTAACAACCTATGGAAATGTTATCTATAACACAATATATTACCCAGAAGGATACACAACGTACCAGAACATCGAAATCAAAGATAAGTATGTGGATAATGAATACATAATTAGAGAGAGATGGGATCGCTACTATAATAAAGGACAATATGGAGAGGTTATAGCAGAAATCACATTAAGCTCACAAATGACACCGGGAGAAGCGATCAAGGAAGAGGAAGAAGCCTGGATGAGCAGGAGGTTGGATATAATACGCAAGGTTAAGGGAAGTAAAAACTGAAGTAGCACACTAGCTCGTTGGATTAAAAAGTCTAGGCTGCAAGGCCGAAACTTACAATCCATGGCCTGGAAAAGTTTATCTACCCTACCAACCCATAACTAGGGTTTGCTGAATAAATCTAAAAAACTTACACAGTAATGATTTAAGGCATTTTTAATCATAAATTGTACCCAATTTTCAGCTAAAATACACTAAAAACCAGTAGACCGACACAGCCAAAATGGTGCAATAGGAAATTCGCCAAGATAAGTGGTTATTGCCACAATGGCAAATCCAATGCAGAGTTTTAGGTGAAACAGTCCACTACTAGACTTTTTCAGCAAACCCTAATTACTTAAATAAGTGTAACTACTGAGACTACTCTCATAATTTTGTAGCAGCATTCGCGACTCTTTAAGAGTAATTTTTTCTTCTTGTAAAGCTTGCTCAGTTTGACAACGAATACTTTCAACTAAACCATCAGAATTATATTGAACATAATTTAATACTTCTGTCATTGTGTCGCCTTTAACAACATGTTCAATTTTGTATCCTGAAGGGGTTAATTTAATATGCACAACATTAACATCACCAAACAAGTTATGGAGATTACCCATTATTTCTTGGTAAGCACCTCCAAGAAACATTGCTAGATAGTAAGGTTCAAATACAGAAGTAATTTCTGTAGCAGAATTTTCTGATTTTTGAATAGGAGAATATTGGGAAGATTTATTAGTAACTTTCAGAGCATGTAATTCTAATAATGACTTGACATCTCGCAAATCAATAAATTGCTCAATTTTTCCATCACTATCGCAGGTAAGGTCGGCTAATATAGCTCTTTCTGTAGGTTCTTCATCTAACTGATGAATAGGCATAATTGGAAATAATTGATTAATCGCCCAACTATCAGGAGCAGATTGAAAGACTGAAAGATTAATGTAGTAAATAGATGCCATTATTTTTTCTAGTTCTTCTAAATCATCTGGCACATATTCAGAGTCTTTTAGTATTTCTTGAATTTTCCGAAAACATCCCCAATATAGTTGCTCTACTTTTGCTCGTTCAGTAATACTCAGATATCCAAAATTAAACAAACTAATAGATTCTTCTTTGAATTGAATAGCATCGTGATATGCTTCCTGATAATTATTTTTGCTGATAGATTGATAAGTTTCATAGAGATTTTGCAAAATTAAATGTTCATCTTTACCAATAACTGGTGGTTCTTCTTTCGGAACTTGACTAACTCCTAATACATCAAAAATTAGAACTGATTGATGGGATGCAACTGCTCTACCACTTTCACTAACTAATATTGGTGGTAATATATTTTTCTCTTCACAAGCTTCTTTAACTTCTGCCACAATATCATTAGCGTAGTTCTGCATATCATAGTTTTTAGAAGCATAAAAATTTGTTTTAGAACCATCATAATCAATAGCTAAACCACCCCCTACATCCAAGTATTTCATATTTGCTCCTAGTTGAGCTAATTCCACATAAATTTGACTTGCTTCTCTAATAGCATCTTTAATCACACTAATTGAAGAAATTTGTGAACCAACATGAAAATGTAAGAGTTGTAAAGAATCTAAAATACCCGCACTTTTTAACTGATTAACAACTTGAATTATTTCCGGAATATTGAGACCAAATTTTGCACGATCGCCTGTAGTTCCTGCCCAACGACCGATACCTTTAGTGCTTAGTTTTACCCTAACTCCTACTACAGGTTTAATATTTAGTTTTCGACTAGCTTCTATCACTAATTGTACTTCTTCTACCTGTTCAATTACAATTATTGGTGTTTTTCCTAATCTTTGAGCTAGCATTGCTGTCTCAATATATTCTCGGTCTTTATAACCATTACAAATTATTAGTGCATCAGTCGTATTCAAAGTAGCTATAGCAATTAATAATTCAGGTTTTGAACCTGCTTCTAAACCAAATTTATGAGGTTTGCCAAATTTAACTACTTCCTTTACTAACTGACTATTTTGATTACACTTTACAGGGAATACACCTCTATATATATTCTTATACTTATAACGAGCAATCGCTTTAGAAAAACAAGCATTTAACCGTTCAATTCTATCTTCAAGAATATCGGAAAATCTAATAATTAATGGGAGTCCTATATTTCTTTGTTTAATAGATTCAACAAGTTCATATAGGTCTAAAGAACCTCCTAAATCACCTTTAGGGGAAACTGTAACGTGACCAGCAGAATTAATCGAGAAATAAGGGTTACCCCAGCCAAGTATTCTATATAGTTTCTCACTATCTTCTATTGTCCATGATTTTTTTTGTTCAGACTTGATATGATTAATTTCTGTTTCATCTGTTTTATGTGTTTGAGAGGTATTAGTTAATGATCTATGATTTGGAGTCTCTGAAGAGTTTTGATTTATAGTTGACTGTAAATCCATTTTATGTTTTAATTCCGATAGACTAAATTTGAGATAATTTTAACTTAATTAGTATGAGTGTAAGTGCTATACAAAAAAACTATAGCGCTATACTTTTAACTATGGTTTGCTTTGTGTTATCAAGTATTACGATTGAACTAACTTTTTAATATACTAAACTGCCAGATAATTTTGACTTAATCAGTATCCGTAAAAGTTCCAGCTCAAAAACTATAGCGCTATAGTTGAAGTAGAATTTACTCTTGATTGTAGAATATTACGATTGAACTAACTTTTTAATATACTAAACTGCCAGATAATTTTGACTTAATCAGTATCCGTAAAAGTTCCAGCTCAAAAACTATAGCGCTATAGTTGAAGTAGAAGTTACCACACAGCAATCCTATTTTATTCATGTCAAAAATCTTGCCACGTTTTAGAAATAGGTGTGAAGGGAATGATTAATGGTTGAAGCTTTCGGAGTTTATTTCTAGTTTTTGAATTGTTACAACCTATTTAGGATTGCTATATATTGTATAGTATTACGATTGAGCCAACTTTATTAATATAAAAAACTGTCAGATAATTTTGACTTAATCAATATCTGTAAAAGTTCCAGCTCAAAAACTATAGCGCTATAGTTGAAGTAGAATTTGCTCTGTATCGTAGAGTATTATAATTAAGCTAACTTTTTAATATACTAAACTGTCAGATAATTTTGACTTAATCAGTATCCGTAAAAGTTCTAGCTCAAAAACTATAGCGCTATAGTTGAAGTAGAATTTGCTCTGTATTGTAAAGTATTACTATTGAGTAAATTTTTGAGGAGTATTAGTTTGGAACGCACCTTTATAGCGATTAAGCCCGATGGTGTCCAAAGAGGACTTGTAGGCCAGATTATCAGTCGCTTTGAAACAAAAGGTTTTACCCTAGTGGGTCTAAAAATTATGAGTGTAAGTAAGGAACTAGCTGAAAAACACTATGAGGTTCACAAAGAAAGACCATTTTTTCCAGGCTTAATACAATTTATTACATCTGGCCCTGTAGTAGCAATGGTTTGGGAAGGTGAAGGGGTTGTGGCATCTGCGAGAAAAATTATTGGGGCAACTAATCCTTTGAGTGCTGAACCTGGTACAATTCGTGGTGATTATGGAATTAGTGTTGGCCGTAATCTAATACATGGTTCTGATGCGATTGAGACTGCTCAGAACGAAATTAGTCTTTGGTTTAAAGAGGAAGAGTTAGTATCATGGCAGCCTACTTTAACCACCTGGATTGTTGAATAAATAGAGAAAATTTTTCTTGTCTGAAATACCTATTAGTTAGCTCTCTAAATTAGGGAGCTAACTCTTTTAAGACTATAAACTATACTTCAATTTATATAGTTAATTTTAAATTTTTCTTTCCCATATAGGGGAAGTATTTGTTAGGAAAATTTTCTAAATAAGTATAGTGGTCCTCAGCAGTCAGGAGAATTACAGAGGATGCAGGAGGAAGAATTGTCGCTCGATTTTTCCGCCCTTGTTTGCTCAAAATGCTCAAATTTTGAGCAATAGGGAGAGAAAAGCTGGCACTTTTTTCGTATGAAAAAGGCTAAAGGATTTGCATATCAAGGATTTTAGAGTTAATTAGCAAGCCCTAGGTTGCTCCTAAGACAAGGGCGATCAGTGGCAAACTCCACAGCTAATACCAATTATCACGCATTTTTGCTACATATCCTTGTCAGAGGTAGATGGGGAGATCATGAAGATAGACTGATGGGGAAATGGCAAGCAAATACACCATTAATATTGAGAAATATAGCAAAGAAATAGTTAGTTAGGACAATAGTAAAAGGTAAAACGAAACGGTTAACACATAATAGGGAAAAAAAAATGTCCTAAGTATCCCTTTCCCTGCTCTGGTATAAATACCAGAGCAGGATAGTATGGAAGAAGGAAAAAAATTAATGTTTGTTTCAAGTTGTAACAGTTATAGTATGTAAATTTGCAACTTATGGTTAGAATATGGAAAATTAACTACAAACATAAGGAGTTTTGAACTATGCCTTTATCTGATACCCAAGTATTGGTTGCTTTAGTAATTGCTCTAATCCCAGGAATCTTAGCATTCCGACTTTCAACTGAGCTGTACAAGTAAAATACTGTCAATTATTAAAACCTAACATCTAAATCTGTCCTAACAGTTACTCCTTAACACAATAAAATTTTGGCTTGTTGGCAAAGTCAAGTATTATTGAAAATTTACTCAGGTAAAAACTGTTGGGGCAGTTTTTTTTATGGAATACTGATTCAAAAAATATATCTGTATGTGAAAATTTAGGTAATTAAAAAATAAGACCAAATACTAACTCCAAGGATTCAGGTGCAGGGGTTGACAAAATCATCCTAATTACTCAGAGATAGGAATGAGAGATAATTCGTGAGAACGCGTACGAACTGCCAAGGAAAGCGATATAGCTGCCGCACTTGCTCCGCCAACGCCTGAATAAATCAAGAACAGAGCGACCTTGAGCGCGACAAGACTGTATCACACTCAACAATGTTGCCAAACGACGAAATCCAGACCAAGAGCGAGAACCACCAGCCACTTTACGCTTGGTGAGTGCCAAACGCAATGACCTTTCTGCCCGATTATTATCGGGAGGTACTTGGGGATGATCAAGGAAATACCGCCATTGATGAGATTTGTCCCTCAAGGACTTCAACAACAGCCCCGCCACATGATCTGCTTTGGCACTCCAAGTCGAAATTGCCTGTTTAACCCTCACCTTGAAAAATTCGGCCCAAGAAGCATAAGCAGATGCTTCATGAGTCTCACGCCATTGACGATGTTGAGTAAAGGCTTCATCAATCAAGGAAAAAAATGTTTCTCCCAAAGCTTTCTGATGGGGTTGCTTCAGACGAGTTACTTGGTGAAAATTTTGTCGTAGATGAGCCAGACATTTCTGCTGGGCTACTACTGGATAGCCATTGTAGATACTAAAATCGTCATAACTCAGCACTCCCGAAAAACTTTGACCAAGTAGATACTCCAGTTCGGCTCGTGAACGAGTATCTCCGGCATGAAATAAACTATATTTCTCGGATGATATTACCCATATCCATTCTTTAACTCCTCTTACCAACCACGGGGATTCATCCACATGAATCTGAGGCCATTGTTTTTACCCACTCTTTTAACTCTTGTACTTGTGGGGTTACAGCCTCGGCTACTCTACGAGTGATGGCTTCCAAGGTTCCTAAACTTACCTCTATTTTCCCAAACTCTGCCAACCATTCTTGCTGTTTTTCATAGGACAAATGGCCGTAGTGTCCCAACCATACCAGCATTCCTTGTAGATTTGTCGACAAGTCCTGTCCGGGAATGATCTCTTCGGGTAACTCCCCTGATACTTGCTCTCCGCATTGGCAACAAAATCGACCCACTTGTTGGTATTCAAAGATTTCAATTGGACGTTCTACCAGTCGGGCTACTTGGTAATTTCTGGTAGTTGTTCCCCTTGTTTGCCAGTGATTTCCTCCACATACTCGACATATGCACGGGTTCCACTACTTGGA
>NZ_JAAHGT010000184.1 GCF_010672385.1 Okeania sp. SIO2F4 | reverse complement strand
AGGCGATCGCCACCAGGGGACTTTATCTAAAATCTAAAAACTATGACGCAATAGTTAAATTAATTCTCAAGTTGCAATAGAGCGTTTCCCTGGGCGACATGAAACCCGTAGCGGTGCTACGCACTATCGCCACCAGGGGACTTTATCTAAAATCTAAAAACTATTGTGCAATAGTTGAATTAATTATCAAGTTGCAATAGAGCGTTTCCCTGGGCGACATGAAACCCGTAGCGGTGCTACGCACTATCGCCACCAGGTGACTTTATCTAAAATCTAAAAACTATGACGCAATAGTTAAATTAATTACCAACCAAAATAGAATATGAAAGTTCAGATAAATTAGAAGACAAAAATTATTAATTTACCGAAAAATTCAGGTATAAAGCCTCTCCATTCATGGAGAAAAAGCGGTCGATCTTCGGAGATGGGATGGCGAGGTTTCCCTCACGTGCAGAGCCCCTCCGAAGTGCGCCATATCCAATCTCCCCTTGAGAAGAAAAAAAATTCCTTGAGCGCCAATCCTATCAGTTATAAGAAGAGGTAATAATTAATTATTAGTTGTTAATTATTAATTATTAACTGCCTTTTAACTTTTAATTTTTAACTTTTGACTTCAAACTATGGCAATGACCTTCGCCCACATGACCCAAATTGGGTAAAATTGCCATAAATTTCTGGTAGTCAGTAGGGGAAAGTCGATCTTTTAATGTAGCCATATCCGCCTCAACCTTTCCTGCTGTGGCGATCGCTGCGAGAGGAGAAAAACCTAATGCTCCTGTATTAATTTCCTCATCTGGGGCAGCGCTATTATCACCAAAGAGATGGTCAAAGTGGAAAGTAGCTTCTAATTCTGCAATATCTCCAGCTTGGAGAATGCCTTTACGCTCATCCCCAACAAAATCTCCACAGGTAAATTCTAGTTCCTGGTCAATTTTGACAATAAAGGGTATGCTCTGACCATCTTTAGTACCTGTGCCACTCATTAATAAAGAGTAACCTTTTGCTGGGCCATCAGTTGCTTTAGGCATTTTCCAAGAGAGAGCATTGTAGTGACCAGGAGGTGCGGATATTTCACTGACCAAAATAGTTTCTGCGGTTTTATCTCCCTCTGCCAAATCTACTGTATTAGTTTCAGTAAAAATGACTTTTTCTGTTGCTTCTGGTTTCTCTCCTGTTTCAGCTTTGTAGGGTGGGTCTGTTTGGTAAGCAGTGACTTCCGCTAGATTGACATAAAGTCGGTCAAATGTTATGTTCCATCCATCTTTAGCAACAAAGCCTTTTCTCACAAAGTCTTCTCCATTGGCACGGAGCTTAAGAGTGCCTGGAGTTTTGTCATTTATCTGAGTTGAATTGGTATTAGTTTGAGTCGTCTGGCTTTGACAACTGCTTAGTAAAACAGCAGGCATTCCAAGCAGTAGGGTGAATAAAATTAAAATGTGTTTTGCGATCTTCATTTTCATTCTTTTGGCTTAATAACTTAAATTATATACTGAGGGTGGGTAGTAGGAAAAAGAGGAAAAAAACTGAGTATTGAGAGGGAAATTATTCTGGTGGGTAATATAATTATTTGAACATAAAATGCTCTAAATCTCTTTACCCTGTATCCTAAAAACTTAATTTTTTGTGCTATTCAAAGTGAGGAATATGGGTTATAGCAATTCCTATACTGGTGAGGTAAAAAAATCTAGGTTTTAGGCAACAGCTCCAGAAGGCAACAGGGAATAGGGAATAGGAATAAACTAGATAAGTGTACCTCACAAAGACTGAGAAACATTATAATCAATATTATTGTTAGAAACTAGGATGGTAAAATTATTGTCTTGCTTGAGATGAAATAAAAAAAACTAATATGTAAAAAATTGTCAATATTTTTGAGACCCATTACAATATGCAATTATTGTCTTAGTATTAGCCAAAAAACTTACTCAACCAATATGATGAATCACTTTCGTTTTCTATCCTTATCTACCATTGTTGCTAGTTTAATTGCCATGAGTTCCTGTGCAAATACAACTACTCAGACGACAGATCCTAACACTAGTCCTGGCACTTCAAATCCAGCCTTATCTCCTGCTCCTGGCACTACAATCAAAATAGATATAAATGATGCTTCAGACTCAGACTTAAAAAAATTAGCAATCAAGTTAAATATCCCTGATTTACCAGAAAAAATTAAAAAAAATCGTCCTTACAAAGACATTAATGAATTAGCAGTAAAAGAAGTTATTAGTCCTCAACAATTAGACTTTGTTAAGAATGATATAACTGTGGCACAACCCAGTCAAGAATCAAACAACAATTAATTTAAAAAAAGGTTTTTTCCTTGTGCAATTTTCCCCTACTAATATCACTAGCATTTAGTAGGGGTTGAGAAAAAAGTATTTTTGCATTTAGATTATCTATAGAAAAAGTTAATATTTGCTTTTCTTAAATAAAGGTTAAATCAAGGAAAAATTAAATTAATGTTGCATAAACAGATTTAGATAACTAGGCAGTTACAATTAAACAGAGAAATGTAAACTTAAAACGTTAAAATGAGAGAACTTGACAATCAAAAATCTGTAGAGTTATTAAACTCTATTATGGAATTTGAACTAGCAGGTGTCGTGCGCTATACTCATTATTCCTTAATGGTGACAGGACCTAATCGCATACCAATTGTACAATTTTTTCAAGCTCAAGCTAATGAATCTTTACTTCATGCTCAACAAGCAGGAGAAATATTAACAGGTTTAGAAGGTCATCCAACATTAAAAGTAGCTCCGATTGAAGAAACAAATCAACATTCAGTAGCAGCTCTTTTACAGGAGAGTCTTAACCATGAAGCCAAAGCTTTAGAACTATATAAAAAATTCTTAGAAACTGTAGAAAACGCAAGTATATATTTAGAAGAATATGCTCGGACAATGATTGGTCAAGAAGAGTTACATAACATGGAAATCAAAAAAATGTTGCGTGACTATAGTTGATTAATCTGACCTAGAGGAAATATCTAATATTTGTCATAGCAATCCGCCTAAAAAATGTGAATATCTACTGAGAAATTACAGATTATTTAGGATTCCAAAAAAGAGCATTCGGATTGCTTCATTTTGATTCCTGGAAAGACGAGTCAGGATTAACAATCTAAAAAATATAAATCTCAACTGTAATAAAAATAGAAAATATTTTTGGATATATTTTTTGATTTTTGACAGAAAACTATCCAATTTTCACAATTCAGAAATTATATCAAATATAAAAAATTGTGCAAATACACGAATCTCCCTATCAATCTTTGGTAGCAAATATTAAGGTATTTGATATTAGTTTTGCCAGAGGTATAGCAGTCGAAGCATAGCTGATGACAACTAGAAAACTTCAAAGCTATTACCTATAAAGTTTTGACTAAAGCTATTTGCGAAGCATTTCGGCACGGAAATGTTCAATGCTGAATACTATATATTAATCTTGATTAGGGGAAGAAGCAAAAGGCTTAATCCACTTTTGACTAATACCCAAGTCTAAAACAAGGCCAACCACAGCAAAGGCCAATACACTTTCCATACCTAATACCATTAGAGGCCATAAATCAATAAGTGTGGCCTCAGAATTTAATCCCACATCAATTTGTCCTAAACCTCTGACAGAACCAAAAGCCACCACTGCCCCAGATTTAAGATGAGGGTTTCTATCCTGACGAATAATATAACGGTAAGTTACACCAAATAGAAATCCACTAATAAAAGCGATCGCGCCCTGAAATAAAATATTCCAGTCTAGAGTTATAATTTCTAAGTTTGCCAATGATTCCCAACTATGGCCCAAAATCAAGCTATTACCAAGGGCGATCGCGCCTAAAGTCAAAAATAGTGAGATACCAGCAATAGTTCCTGCTTTGAGAGATTCAATTCTTTCTGCGAAGGTAAAATTTGATGAAGAGTTAACCATATAAGCTGAATTTTATGTCGATTAATATTTTGTTCTATTTGATTCTCTCATAGTCAAAATGCCATAAATAAAATATTATAGGATTTGGAGTAAATTTTTCCTTTTTTTTTGAAAGCAGTTATGGATATTTTGTCATTAGGTTGGGTTTCCCTTTTAGTTCTGTTTGGGTTCTCTATTTCGATGGTAGTTTGGGGTCGTAACGGTTTCTAAAAATTAGGTATCAGTTTTAAGAAACTTAATTTTGGCTTGTGTTATCACACTAAACAACTCTTAATCTACTAATAAATTCAAAGATGGGATAGGCGATCGACCTATCCCATCTTTATTTATACATGAAAACTACTCAATCAGATTAACTCTGTTTTACGTTATTTTTTTGTGGGATTTATTGCTACTGTATTAGCGATAGTTCTTAATTCTAATATTCAGGAAACTGTGATTCATTAATGGATAATGGATAATGGATAATAGATAATTACTTCTGGTTAAAACCGTACAGGAATTGAATATAAGGAAATTCAAGAGCACTTTTCTCTTGGTCGATTGGATCTGGCGTTTCGCGGAGCGACTTGAATTGCGTTAGTGAAGCTCCTCTGGAAGAGCGGGAAACCTCGCCATCCCATCCTGACGGAATGCTTCGCTTTCCGACCGCTCTGTTGGTCGATTGGAGGCTAGCGAGGAAACCTCGCCATCCCATCCTGACGGAATGCTTCGCTTTCCGACCGCTTTTTCCCCTTGAAAGGGGAGAGTTTAAAGGGTGAATTATTTAATTAATAATTATTAATTATTAATTATTCGGTAATAATTCGGTGTTTTTACCAATGAAAGTAAAGATATTGAGTATATGACTAACTTGAGATTAATGAAAGGGCATTTATTAGTAGGGAAAGAGTTAATTGTAGCCACAGAAGTAAAGGAGGCAGAACCTCATTTTGGTCATCCGGTAGAAGAATTATATGTGGATATTGAAAATGAGTTAAATGAGTGGGGTGTTAAACAGTTCAAAAATACCTTAAATAATTTGCATGATTTAGTCATAGCGAGCCCTAAAGATACTAATAAATTTAATAGTATGTATCAACATCGTTCAGATAAGCTGCACTAACGCTACAGTTCAACTTAACCTACATTTTTAGGTGTACCAGTTCAGTAATTTTATACAGTGTTTTACAACTGTATTTATGATCGTTACAACCGTATTTATCATCATTTATAGCGCTACTTGAATCGGGAATAGGGAATAGGTATGGAGGGAATAGTAAACTGTTAAAGGGTTTCAGGATGCGCGAAATGTCAAGAGCCTTAATGCGTAGCGCTATATCTAAAATTTAGAAGTATTTTAACAGCTAATATATTGACATTGATTAACTATATGAAGATTCAGTAAAGATACTGATTAGCTATTGCATTATTGGAGTAGTTTGCTTTACTATTGTAAGCAAGCAAATTGTGGTAGTTATATTTTTGTAAAAAAATCAAAAATGAATTCTCTAAAAATCAAGACCGCTCATTCAAATATATTTGGTAATTGTTTCAACAAGCAAATGTCTTCTCTCGAATACTTATTAAAAAGAATTATCTTAATCTATCGAATAGAAAAATTCAAAAATTTAGCATTGATTGATAGGGCTATTGAATTAATAGAATCAATAAATATTCCATGTTGTAAGAAAGAAAAAGTAACTCCTATACAGGAAATAATACTAGAAGATTTCGTCAAAACTACCGGTTTTTTTTTAAACCAATCAAAAGAATATTTGCTCTTATCAAAAAGAGATGATTCGATAGAAGAAAAAGATAATTTAAGATTGATAATTGCTGCTGAAAGAGCTATTCTCAATTGTCGTATACTTGTCGTTAATTTTTAATCCCATTAGAGTTCCTGAGAAGCAGACTGATTCTTATAATTCAGATTCCCCAAGTCAACTTGTAATATTAAAAGTAGTAGAAAAAGAAGACAAACACTTTGTGCCTATAGAAATCTGCTATGAGTCAAGTTGATTAATCAAAGGTATTTCCGTTATTATAGGGGTTTGACATATTTGAATAATTAATCAAAATCAAAAATTTTTGTAACTGAATTTGTAGCCATTTATAATCCAGATATTAAATATTATCCGAGTTGAGTTACAAGAGTAATAACAATCTGACTAATATCATACTTAAAAATCCTTTTGAGTCGTTTAAAAAAAGTGACTCTATATTATGAGGAGAAAGTTTTTCGATCACCAATTAAGCCGAGATGATATTACACAATTTTTAAGCGCAATTTTTCTGGTGTGAGTCCCCAGACATATCCACAAATATCATCCTACAGCAAATGATATTCATCAATCAAATATACAGCCAGTTTTCCAATTTCTATCTCTTCTCGACGTTCTTCTCATAAATTACAAGTTTCTTGATGTTGATTTTTCACGAGTTGACTATCTCGTTTGGGATTATTTTTTTGGTTTTTTTTCCAACTCATTCCTGCTGATTTCCAAAGATTATAGTAACTTTTTACAGAAAGAAATTTAACTCCATATTCTGACTATATACTCCTCTAAAGCTTAACGGCATAAGCTGCCAGAATTTAGATTGGTTTCCCTACCTTCTGCTTAACTTCAAATATTCCGTCTAGTCCAGTTAATTCTAGACAATATTTAACTGAATCATTCAAATTCATTAGATAAAGGTTACAATCATTCTTCCTGGCTATACGACGCAATGCGAATAAAGTCATTAATCCATAATTATTAATATAATTTAGACTAGCGAGGTCTACTACACAGCAATGTTCTGAGCTAGTAGCTAGAGTTTTTTGTAACTTTTTCTGTAGTAGAGAACTATTTTTTTTGTTAAAGTCACTTGAAGGACGAATTAAAAGAGCCATGATTTTTTCCTACTTCTCTAATTTGGAACATAATATTATTGTATGGTGTGATGATGTATTTAATAAGTGACTTATTCAGGTAGAATTAGTGATAATATTGAGCTTTGCTAGTGATACTTTTGTTGAATAAATAATGATCTAGATCACAATTCATCTGAAATAGTAAGAAGTAAATTTCAATTACTAATATAATTCTCCTTAAAAAAGCGGTTAGCACTCAGCACTCAGCACTCAGCAAGATTATTTTTCGCGCATTTTAGAAGGGGATTTAAACTCCTCCTAAAAATCCTACCGGATTAACACAGCTAATTTTGTGCAAAATTGTAGGGTGTGTTAGACGGCTTAAATTAAGACTATGAAAAGGATTCAGCAATCCGTCGTAACGCACTATTTTAGATGAAACAGTCCACTACGCTTAATGATGAGCTTTTACCGAAAAATAAAGGTATAAAGCCTCTCCTTTAAAGGAAAAAAAGCGGTCGGAAAGCGGAGCATTCCGTCAGGATGGGATGGCGAGGTTTCCTCGCTAGCCTCCAATCGACCAACAGAGCGGTCGGAAAGCGGAGCATTCCGTCAGGATGGGATGGCGAGGTTTCCCGCTCTTTCAGAGGAGCTGCCTCTTGCAGAGAAACTGCCTCTTGCAGAGGAGCTGCCTCTTGCAGAGGAGCTTCGCTAACGCAATTCAAGTCGCGAAGCGAAACGCAATTCAAGTCGCGAAGCGAAACGCAATTCAAGTCGCGAAGCGAAACGCCATATCCAATCGACCAACAGAGCGGTCGGAAAGCGGAGCATTCCGTCAGGATGGGATGGCGAGTTTTCCTGCTCTTTCAGAGCCGCTCCGCAATTCAAGTCGCTCCGTACAACGCGTGTTAACGCGGAGCGCTAAACGCCATATCCAATCTTCCCTTGAGAAAAGTGCTAGAATATTTCCTTATATTCAATTCCGTTGCGGTTTTAACCTTCTTGTAATTATCCATTAGACATCTCCAAAAATCAAAAGTAAACTCAATTATTATCCAGAAATTATCAATTCCTCCTCTCTATTCCCAGTTAAGTGTTCCCTGTTAAGTGTTCCCTCTTTTGTTTAGACATCTCCAAAAATCAAAAGTAAACTCAATTATTATCCAGAAATTATCAATTCCTCCTCTCTATTCCCAGTTAAGTGTTCCCTCTTTTCTGGAGATGTTTATTATCCAATTAATGAACAATACTTTTAATTCTTTGAAATCTCTCAATTGCTTTTTCCTTCTTTAAAGACAATGAAACTGATAGCTGACCGCTGACCGCTGACCGCTGAATGCTTACCCGCAATGATATTAGTTAAACTTTTGAGTTAATCAAAATTTAGTTTTGATTTTTTACTTTTGAATGGATGACTTCTGTGCAGGGGTATTACAACTTAGAACTTTCAATTATACCCCACAACTTAAGATTTTGAGAGTAGCTTCCATAATAGCTGTAGTCTGAGCAAAAACTGTGTAGACTAGAGACTCCCGGTAAACCCGTTGCGCTCCATGATTTTTGTGATTAGCAGCGCCACTAGAAACAGTAACAGCAGCAGCAGCACAACGTTGGGCAAGGTTAATAGATGTTGCTCTGAGGTGGAGTTTTTTGGCAAAATCAGTATCAGGATTTTTATTAGCTTCCTCTATTGCATTTTGACATTCATTCACCTCAGCTTTTAGAGAATAAATTGCATCTGTAATAAAATCAAGAGATTTATTTTTTGATACTTCTATCATAATATCTATACCTGCAAAGGCACATCCCAACGCAAAGGGAGTAAAGCGCAAAATTTTTTGTTTGTCATTATCATGAATCCAATTTGCAGATTGAAGAGAAACTACTCGCTCATCAGGTAAAAACCAATTTTTTACTGTAGCACTAACAGTATTAGTTGAATTCATAGCGCACAAAGGCATAATTTCGGAGAAACTAATACTGCCATTTAATGTAGTAGTTTCCTCAAAAGGAAGTACACCAAAAATTGCTCTGCCATCAGATAATTTTGCTGCGATAATAAATTCCTGAAATATATTCCATCCAGTTATCCAAGGTACCGTTCCTTCTATATAATATCCACCTTTAGTAGGAAAAGCTTTGACAAGCGGTTCCCCAGAGCGTCTAAGTTGGGAAAAACCAACTCCTAATAATATTTTTCCATGACTCAAATGAGGTAAATATTGTTGTTGTAATTGATAATTTTCACTTGATGCTAACATTGCTGCTGCACTCTGATGTTGGGTTTGGAGAAAAGCTAATGCACCAGAAGATTTTGCTACAAGTAATTGATAATTAAAAAATTCTTGTTGGCTTAATTCTAAACCACCCCACTTTCGCGGAATTTGTAGTGCTAATAAACCAGATTTTCCTAGACTCATTAAAGCTGTTTTTAGTGCTTCATGGTTACCATCTATTGCGTTAGCTTTGGGAGCTACAGAATTTTGTAAAATTGAAGAGGCAGTTTTCTCTGTATTTTGCATGATGATTAATATTAAGGGCAATCGAGTAAAAAGGAAGAAATAAAAAGGCAGAATTAAGTTAGGCTAAGTTTTCTGGTTCAATTGTTCTGTTTTGACGATTCATTTTTAATGAAATCTAAGATTTCCTCCCGTGATAAATTAACTAATTTAATTAATATCTGAGCATATTTATCGGCAGAAAAGTTTAAGAAAATTTCGATAACTTCTAATAACTCTTGGTCAAGTTGACTAAATCGAGTTTTGAACAAGCTTTCCAGTATAATCTTTCGTTCTTCCTGACGCCCTTCTTGTCGTCCTTCCTGCCTTACATCTTCACGCCATTTCAGATAAGCTGGTGATAAATTCATAATTAATTCTCTCTCCTCTGATGTTAAATTTTGTTTAATTTCTAAATTAGTCTTCCATATTGAAACCTGTTCTAGTGCCAGATTTCTCAACGGGTTTTCTGGTGATAAATCAACTAATTCTAATATAGCTGATTTTTGAATTTTTCCCTTTCCTATATTACTGGTAATTGATTAATTGCAATTAGATTTGTTTTTAATCCTGCTGTAGAAATATAAACTCCTGTCACTGGGTTTTCTGGGTCTAGCTGAAAACCAAAATTCTTGATTAATTTCTCAGATGCAGAACTAGCTAATATGTAAGCATTCAGCTATTAGCGGTCAGCTCTCAGCTTTTTAATAAACTATAGTCATTCTGAATAAGACTGGAGCACTTTTTTACCTGAAACTCTTTCAAGGCAAGAAAACCTTGTCTCAATCTTAACTGGAATGACTATATGTAGTTCGATAGACTATTAAAGTTGACTAATGGACTTTTACAGTAAGTTTTAATTGTTTGAAATCTCTCAATTACTTTAAAAGTAATAAAGCTGATAGCTAATAGCTGACTGCTGAATGCTTACGCTAATATCCATAAAAAAGGTAAATTTTTTTCATTAATAGATTCTTGATTTATTTTGGCTTCTCGTAGCAATTCACTCTGAAGTGAAAATAACTTCAGTAGACAACCACGAACTTCATTTAAGCTAGGTTTATTTCTAAATGATTCAATTAAACAATTACTCAATAACATTTGACTCAATACTCCTAGATGGAAACTAGAAGTAGGAGGTTTTCAAGCAGGGGAAAAATAAATATCTATCTGTCTATCTATAGTAGTTCCCATACTGGTGAGGTACAAAATTTGTTGGTTTTAGGGAGTAGGGAGTAGGGAGTAGGGAATAGGGAATATAAAAGAAGAAAAACAACTGTACCTCAGTAACTTAAGACACGCTATAACTTCTTCAGTTACTTCTTTACTAATTTAAACTTGACCACAAAGATGAAATTCAATAATTAATAATTACCTCTTCTTATAAAGAATACGATTCCCTAAGACGATTCGCTAAAAGGAATTTTTTTCTTCTCTTGGTTGATTGGATATGGCGTTTGCTAGTGCAAAGCTTCGCTTTACATGTTGCGGAGCAAAACGCGTAGCGTCCCGGAGGGAACGGAGACCTCGCCATCCCATCCTAAGGTCATGCTCCGCAAACAACCGCTTTTTTCTCCATGAATGGAGAGACTTTATACCTTAATTTTTCGGTAATTCTTTGAGGAATTGTTTGTCAAATTGCTCATGGGGTTGTCTTGTCATTATGTTTTAGGTTTCTGTATTTTTCCATTTAATTGTTATATTATGTTATAATAATTATTGATCGGATTAAGCGACAGCGAAACCCAAACGACAAAGCTAATAGTAAAATATTTTGGGAGTATTTTATGAAGAAAGAATCTGTTAACTTAGAATTGTTAAAAAGAGAAATGGAAAAACTTTTAGAAGTTCAACCTAAACTAACAGATAATGGATTATATTTTATACCTACAGGTTATAAAATAACAATTAAACCAGAAAAAATGCTTTCTGATGAAATACTTAAACAATTTTCACTTTGTCGAGAATGGCTAAGTAAAGTAGATAAAATTGAAACTTTTAATACTAACCAAGGAAGCTATAGCTATAAACATATGGTAGAAGGATGTTTTCGTAGATATGTTTGTAATGGTGCATTTATAGCAGCAGCTATTTCTTTAGGTATTCCTATTCAACGTTGTCGTCTGAATAATCCAAGCGTTTATCTAAAAATTTCTCAAGAGTCTGTTAATGAGATGATTAAATATACTAACTACGATCGAAATGTTATAGATTAAATCAATTTCTACTCCATCAAATGTATAAAGTCTAACTTCTGATGCCTGCATTCCTAACACAATAATCAAAATTCCTGAATTACTGCCAAATAGAAAAATTTGTTGCTAGACAATAAATTAATGGTTGGGTTAGCTAATAAATAAACCCAACCAAATATGCTTAATTATACTTTAACTGATGCAGGCGATCGCTCTCTTCTATTCCCACTCCATTAGATAAACCTTGCTATAATATTTAACTATGATAGGACTTACGCAGAGGTAATACATATAGCGGAAAAAACTATAACGATTTAGTTTTTAACTCTATATATAGGGTCTTTCCGTAAGTCCTATATGATTAGTTATACGAGGAAATCTTTAATGAGCAATACAAATGATAATTCCGAATTACAACAAAAATTAGACTTATTAAAGTAAGGAAATAGTAAGGATAAAATTTATAATGCTGGTAAAGCAATAGTTAGTGCTATTCCTTCATTTGGTTTACTTTCAATAGCTTCACTTGCAGCACCTTTTTATGAGCATTTAATTAAAGAACCTTCTAGTCAAAGACTACATGATTTTTTAGAAGAAGCTGATTTGCCAGATTTAGAGGAAAATCGTATTTTTTACAATCAAATATTACTCGAATTGACCAATAAGGGATTGATAAAATTGAGAGAAGTATATAAAACGTTTGAAGAAGAACCTCCAACTATTTATTTTGACAATCAATTTGATGATGCAAAAGAAATATTAAAACAAGAAGCTAATGAAATAGAGTCAATAATATCAGAATTAAATCATTTTCAAGCTCGTCGTAACTATGAAAACAATTTTAGAACTATCAAGCATACTGAAAATATTGACTCAATTATATCAGATGTAAAAAATAACTTACAAAAAAGCAATACAACAAACTTAGGGAAGCAATTTATTCAGTTTATAGAATATCCACTTGTTTAAGAACAGAATAATAAATATCTGTTGCCAGCAAAATTTACCCTTTTGTTTTTAATAACTTTAACGGTTGGGTTAGCTAATAACTAAACCCAACCATATTTGCCTAATTAGACTTTAAGTTATTCAGCCGATCGCGTAAAATTTCTGCCTGCTTTTCTGCTTCTGCTAAATTATTTCTAGTTTCCTCGACAAATTTAGGGTCTGCCTTCTCGATAAAACCA
>NZ_JAAHGT010000183.1 GCF_010672385.1 Okeania sp. SIO2F4 | reverse complement strand
GTAATGGTAAAAAGGTTGATGCTCCTAAGCCACTTAAGAAACGAATTAAGAAGTAGCCTGTTGCCTCCTCCGGAGGAGCTGCGCTAACGAAAGTTAAGTAAGTCATTATTTCAGAAAACTAGAGGCTCTAAACGATATGAAAAAGGGAGGCTGGGAATTGCTAAATTTAATGGCCAATTGAAAGATACAAGGACTGACTTTCTGCACAAATTATCTACTGAAATAATTCGTGAAAACCAAACAATTGTTTTAAAGGTATGACAATGTCTCTGGAATGGTAAAAAAAGCGGTGCGACCCCGCGACGACGACAGCTCGCTTGCGGTCGGAACCCGGCGAGGTTTCCCGCTCTTTCAGAGCCGCTCCGAAGTGCGCCATGGGAATTGCCGACCAAGAGAGGGAACGCGCACCAAGAGACCACAAATTATCCAGAGCTATATCAGATTTAGGATGGAGGCAATTTAGGACGCTGTTAGAAGGAAAAGCCGAAAAATATGGTCGTGAATTGAGAGTAATCAGCAAATGGGAACCAACATCTCAAGTTTGCTCTAGGTGTAGATTCAAAGGTGGAAAATTAGACTTATCAATTCGAGAGTGGGAATGTCTAAACTGTGTGGCCAAACACGACCGAGATGAAAATGCAGCAGTAAACATATTAGTCGCGGGTAGGCAGTCCGAGACAAAAAACGGACGTGGAGGCAAGCGTAAGACTAGCGTCAAGTTAGCAGCAGTTAATGAAACGTCAACCCTCCAAGGAGTTTCGGCTCGGTAGGAATCCCCGTGCCTTTAGGTTGGGGAGGATGTCAAAATCATAGCATCATCTAAAATAGAAAATTACTACTATGGCTCAATCTTCTCAACTACGACTCCAAAAATTAGCCTCCTACTTACGTCCTCATTGGCGAAAGTCTTCATTAGGAATTTTTTCCCTACTTATAGTTAATACTTTAGGAATCTATATTCCGAAATTAATTAGTCAAGCTATAGATGATTTGGAAGTAGCAACCAAATTTAATGAATTCTTATACTATGTACTGACAATTGTAATTTTTGCCTCCATTATGTGGGTAATTAGAATAGTCTCCCGCATTCTCATCTTTGGAGTAGGGCGACAGGTAGAATTTGACCTTAAACAAAAGATTTTTAATCGACTTTTAAAATTAGAACCATCCTACTTTAGTAATAATACAATTGGAGATTTAATTAACCGCGCCACAAGTGACGTTGATAATATTCGTAGACTATTAGGTTTTGCAGTATTAAGTATTAGCAATACAATTTTTGCTTATGGTTTAACTATACCAGTTATGCTTTCTATTAATGTACGGTTAACTATCTTAGCAATTTCTGTTTATCCTATCATGCTAATACTTGTAAAAATATTTAGTAATAAACTGCAAAGTCAACAATTAGCTGTGCAAGAAGAACTTTCTAATATGAGCGATCTGATTCAAGAGGATATGAATGGTATTTCTCTAATCAAAATATATGCTCAAGAAGAAAATGAAAGGCAAGCTTTTGGTGAATATAATCAACGACTTTTAGATGTAAATTTAGATTTAGCAAGAACTCGTAATATTCTTTTTCCTATCCTTGTTAGTTTAGCAAGTTTAAGCTTGTTAATATTACTTGTTAATGGGTCAAGTTACCTGGAAACTGGCGAATTAACAGTTGGTAATTTTGTAGCTTTAATTCTTTATGTTGAGCGTTTAGTTTTTCCCACCGCATTATTAGGTTTTACAATTACTGCTTATCAAAGAGGAGAAGTAAGTATTGACCGTGTAGAAGCTATTCTCACAGTTGAACCAAAAATTAAAGACCATGAATCACCTCTAACTTTTCCACAAGTAGTAAAAGGTTGGATAAAAAGCCAAGGATTAACATACGCTTATCCAGGTAGTAAAACACCTGCTTTAGACAACATTAATTTTCTGATTCAACCAGGAGAAACTATTGCTATTGTCGGACCTATTGGTGCTGGGAAATCAACTTTAGCAAATATATTACCCCGACTTTTAAATATTGATATTGACCAACTATTTATAGATGGTTATGATGTGACTCAACTAAAATTAGAAGATTTACGCAGGGCGATCGCTTACGTTCCCCAAGAAAGTTTTCTATTCAGTACAACTATTAAAAATAACATTCGTTATGGAGACCCATTAAAAGAACAAACAGAAATAGAATTTGCTGCTAAACAAGCACAAATTCACACAGAAATTCTCAACTTTCCCCAACAATATGAAACGATAGTCGGAGAGAGAGGAATTACTTTATCAGGAGGACAAAGACAAAGAACGGCATTAGCAAGAGCTTTATTAGTTGATGCGCCAATATTAATTTTAGATGATGCACTTTCCAGTGTAGATAATCAGACAGCAACTAATATTTTGCAAAATTTATCAACAGGAACTCAAAAGAAAACTGTAATTTTTATTTCTCATCAAATGTCTGCTGCTGCTACTGCAGATAGAATTTTTGTGATGGATAAAGGGAAAATTGTGCAAGCAGGAAATCATGCACAGTTAGTAGGGCAATCAGGTTTATATCAGTTACTTTGGCAGGAACAAAAACTTAAACAGTTATTAGAATAGGAGGTATTTCAGTTATCAGTTATTAATTATTAGTTGTCAAAAAACTTATGTAGGTCATTTCAGTTATCAGTTGTAAAAGTTGACTCAAAAATTCAAAAGCCAAAACACTAAAATTGAAAGTCATAATGAATCTAAACATAAATAAATTGAAAAATGGCAAAATCAAAAAAAGGAAAGCAGATTCAAGACACAGTTTTTCAAAAAATATAAAAGACTTTAGAGAATATTAGAGGGCTATCAGAAAGGTATCAGAATAATGAGGAATCTTATTACATCATAAAAGACGCAGAATAAAGTAAATCAATAAAATTTATTGAAAAATTATGAGTTTGCTTGCTCTTTTATCTACCTAATAATACCAATTATCAAAAAGAATTCTATACTTGTCAGAATGTGGTGATATACAAGATAATTGACTTATAAAAATACTTGTCGCCAGACTTAATGATAAAATTTGCTAATAGTTTGCTTTCTGATGATAAAGGAGAAAAAGAGATTTTATATAAAAATATGGGAGTGGGAGAATATTGGATTGTTGATGTACGAAATTTGGAATTTATAGAATTTACTATAGCAGATGGAGGTAGTAAAAAAATTCGGTAATCTCAAGTTTTACCAGGATTAAAAATTTTTCTACTTACAGCACTTTTGAGGATTTTGAGGATAGTGAGATAAAGTTTAAGTTTAATACTAATCTGTCTTCCCTATTTCATCCATACCTAAACTCGTAAAACTTTGTACCTCATCAACTCCAAAACTTCTGTAATTAAACATTGCAACTTAGGCGACACGTGAATCAACTTTTAGTAGTGAAGTTGGTTAATGTCACAATTTCAGCAATAAATAAAAATAATTCAGCTTAAAAACAAATTTTATTTCTCTAGCTGAGTCTAATATTGATTAACGTATTTACAACCAAAAAAATTATTTACAATTTGTCAGATATTCCGTCCAAACATATCCTACAACAGGGTCAACAATCTTCACCCAAAACAAACCTTCAATATCACTTGCTGTTTCTAATTTTACTGTTTCTCCATCATCAACCGTATCAACAAGAGCGCCATTTGGTACTTCTCGCACATTTAAAACTAGACGTTCGTTTGTTTCAGGAGCTGGCATTGATACCTTACAACTACCAGCAGCAGCTAATAAAAATTTATCAGTTTGGTGAGGTAAAACTTGGTTTAATATTTGTGATTTATCTGCTGCGTGGGATGTACGAATAGACAAAATTTTCATACCTAAGATAGACAGAAAAATTAGAGGGACAATACTTAAATATTTGGGCATAATATTCATTTTCAGTCATAGAAGTATACTTAGAGTTGCTGCATAAATAATAACATAAGCAAAACCTCAAGTCTGAAGAAATTTCACTCATATCTCATCCATTTATTTTGTCTAATTGCTATTTTATGGAAATATTACTCTGCCTCTAAAACCATTGTTGCTTCTTAAAATAAATACTGAACCTTGTTTCTCAACTTTCATACTAGCTCTTCCTCCATTGCTAATTTCTACGCTATAAGTTCCATCAGTAGGAAATTTATTCATAGAAAACTGAGTCCTAGTAGAACCATCCCAGTCAATATCAAACTCAACACCAGAATTAGTTGTTGTTAATTTAACCTGACAACGTCCTGAAGCCCTAATTCTACCATCAAAATCAACTAAAACACAAGCAGCACGCTTTTCTTCAGTTTTAGCCTGAGTTATGTGATTAAAACCAAGCCAACTAACTAATATCATAGACAGAGCCATAGTTGTGATTAATTTATTCAGAAAAAATAATGATTTATTCATTGTTAATCGATTTAATTTAACTAGATAATTTACATTATACTCTTCACATCAAATATCGTGATTATGATGTATAATTCCTATCTATCAATCAAACAACCGAAGCTGTTTAAAAGACTAAGAGTGGGTTGTCACTTCATTGGAATCAACTACTTTTTTAAGAGTATATTTACGTTTACTCTTATACCATTTATCAAAAACTTTTCTAAATTTTATTGAGCCGGAGGGACGTTGCATGCAACGTCCGTACATAGAAGTAAAAAGATGAATAATTAACACGTTCCTGGTTCATAATTATTAAAAAAGTTATTCGGTTTGTATTAATCACTTAATAATTGAAGTGTCACGCGGTGTGCAACTTTCTACTAAAATACAACTGCTTATTGCCATAAGACTGAAAAGGTTATTTTCATAACTACTTAAATTCCGTAAGTTTAGAAAAGTTGCACATGGGGTAGTGTCACCTAAGTATAGCATTAATGTATAGTAATTGGTATTAAACAAGTCCACTCTCTGACATTTAATTATTTTTTGCCACCTTTAAATCCACAACAACTGCAATGTATGAGATATAGGTTCCCATCGATTAATTACTTTAAACTATTGGCCATACTTGTTACATTTAGCCTCAGTTAAAGTCTTAAATTGTCTCCAACCTAAGTCACTAATTGCTTTAGCTAACTTTCGGTTACGTTGGCGCAGTATTCCGTAGGAAACCATGCCAGAAACATTCAATTTATGTTGCTACTATGAGTAGGATGATATTTATTTTTAGGGAATAACAGATTTAATAGTTGGTGGAACATCCTTGTACAAGACTAGACAAATAATGTTGAAATTTAGTCCCTATAAATTGAAGCCAAACTATATAAATATTAATCAGTGAAATTGTAATAAGAGTGTTTTTCCACCTTTGTGAAAAAGACTTGTTTTTACGCGGTGTACAACTTTCTACTAAAATACAACGGCTTATTGCCATAAGACTGAAAAGGTTATTTTCATAACTACTTAAATTCCGTAAGTTTAGAAAAGTTGCACATGGGGTTGTTTTTCTTCTTTTATGTTCCCTGTTCTCAGATCCGGTGTTTCCTAAAAGCTAAAATTTTGTATCTCATCTTTGATGAAAATTGCTATATAGTTAATATTTAGCTCAATAACAAACTAACTCATATAAAATCAAAAATATAGAATATGATGAACTACCGCATTACTCTACTTCCCGGTGACGGCATTGGCCCTGAAATTATGGCAGTGGCGGTAGATGTCTTGAAAGTAGTTGGCGGCCAATTTAACTTCCAGTGTGAATTTCAAGAAGCTCCTATTGGTGGAGTGGCCATTGATGCTACTGGGGAACCTCTACCTAGCCAAACTCTACAAATGTGTCGTAATAGCGATGCGGTACTATTAGCAGCGATAGGTGGTTATAAGTGGGATAATTTACCGCGCCATCAACGGCCAGAAACCGGACTATTAGGATTAAGGGCCGGATTAGGATTATTTGCCAATTTACGGCCTGCCAAAATTTTGCCCCAATTAATAGATGCTTCGACTCTCAAACGAGAAATAGTTGAAGGAGTGGACATTATGGTGGTACGAGAATTAACTGGTGGGGTCTACTTTGGCACACCCAAAGGCGTTTTTGAGACGGAGACTGGAGAAAAACGGGGTGTCAATACAATGGCCTATACTGAGTCAGAGGTTGACCGTATTGCCAGGGTGGGGTTTGAGACTGCCCAGAAACGAGGGGGTAATTTGTGTTCGGTGGATAAGGCGAATGTTTTGGAAGTTTCTCAGTTGTGGCGCGATCGCGTTACCCAACTTGCCCCAGAATATCCAGATGTGGAGTTATCTCATTTATATGTAGATAATGCTGCTATGCAGCTTGTTCGTTGGCCGAAACAATTTGATACTATTGTTACAGGAAATTTATTTGGGGATATTCTCTCTGATGCTGCTGCTATGTTGACAGGGAGTATTGGGATGTTACCTTCTGCAAGTTTAGGTGCTTCTGGACCGGGAGTGTTTGAACCTGTTCATGGTTCCGCGCCAGATATTGCGGGTCAGGATAAGGCTAATCCTCTGGCACAAGTTTTGAGTGTGGCAATGATGTTACGTTATGCTCTGGAGCAACCTGTGGCAGCAGACAAAATTGAAAAAGGAGTTTTGGAAGTATTGGAGCAGGGTTATCGTACTGGGGATATTATGTCGGAAGGAATGAAACAGGTTGGATGTAAAGAGATGGCAGAGGTTTTGTTGAAAGTTTTGAGTGTGTAGAGTTACTTCTGCTAAGTTATCTAACTTTTCTGCGATAGTTGCTAATTCAGTATTAATTGATGCTTTTCTAAATTCTTGCTCCTTAATTTGTTCAATATTTGTTTTAGCTTGTAGATAATTTAATTGAGCGATCGCTAACTTTGCCTGATATTACTTCTTGGATAGAGAGTTCAAGGAGTTTTTTTTCTTCTCTAGTGGCGTTTCGCTGCGCCACATGTTTGCGCAGCATTCCGTTTGCGTAGCATTCCGCAGGAAAGAAAAATGCCGAGCGTTGCGTCAGCAGTATCGCCTGTTCTCAACTCTAACACTTAAAACTTCTCCAGTTTGAACAGTTTGCCCCGACTTTATCTTCAGGTCATTGAGGTTGCTCATAGTGATGTTAATTTTCAAGCTTCTGGGAATATCACTGCTTTTTTTCTCTACAGGTTTATTCTCTGCTTTAGTCAAAAGTTATTGCTATTCTAACTTCACAGGGTGGACATCTAAATTTTTGTGGGTTAAAATTACCGGTGGTGGTGCATAGTAATGGTAAAGGAAGCATCGGGAGTGTAGGGAGATGGGGAGATTCGGAGATGGGGAGATGGGGAGATTCGGAGATGGGGGGATTCGGAGATGGGGAGTCTCGGAGAAATTAAAAAATATATATCCTCACCATTACCATGCAGGACTACCAAATTACCATCCCCAGCATTAATATCGGTCTATTTTTAGAGCAGTGGTCAAGTTTTATGAAGATTTTAGATGAAGACACACCTTTGTGTCTCTAGAAAATTACTATAAGTTGTACTGATGAGTCCAACGTATTTCCGTTTTTATCAGGTTTTTACATATTTAAAACTTCACAAAAATCAACATTATTTTATAAATCAATTTGTAACCATTGACAACCTAAATACTAATTTCAATACTAATTTTGTGAATATTTCTAGAAAATTCTGTTCCTAATCACCACATTTTTGTAGCATTGTTTTATTTAATTAGTATTAGTTAGTATGATTATGGAATTTTTTATTGCTTTATCTATAATTTAGAATTATTTGAAAAACTAATAGATTTATATAAATTATCTATATAAAGATTAGCTTAAAGATGCTGATTTCCTATTGCTTGATTTTTAAGATTATCACTATGATAGTAGTCGAAACTACAATTATAAAGTACCCATGGTTTTTGCAAGGAAATAATTAATATGGCAATTATCAACGGCGACAAAGGTAACAATTTTCTCTTAGGCACTCGTTTTGGCGACGAAATCAATGGCTTTGAGGGTAGAGATATACTAATTGGTAGGGGTGGTCGAGATACCATAGACGGTGGAAGTGATGATGATTTCCTTCTAGGTGGTAGGGATGATGATAGCCTTAATGGTGGTACTGGTGATGATTTTGTATTTGGTCTTGGCGGTAATGACACCCTAAATGGTGACGCAGGTAATGATAATTTAGATGGGGGTACAGGCGAAGATTCCATCATCGGTGGTTTTGGTAAAGATACACTTAACGGTGGTCACGGTGATGACATTCTTATAGGTGTAAATGCTTTAGAGGAACAACCAGGTCAACTGGAAAGAGATACACTGACTGGTGGTGCTGGTCAAGATACATTTGTTCTTGGAGACGTCTCTAATATTTATTACGATGATAGTCAGGTGCGATTCATAATTGCCCCACCTCCCACTGAACCACCTCCAAGCTACGGTTTAATTACTGACTTTGAAGTAGGTCAAGATATAATTCAACTCAAGGGAGCCATAGAGTATAGCCTAGATACAGTAAATTTACCCAATGGCGTTTCTGGTTTAGGAATTTTCTTTGATGCTGATGGCTTTATGGGTAATGGTTCTGAGCAACTAATTGGGATAATTCAAAGTCAACAATCTTTAGATAACTTGCAAATTAATGTAGGTCGTGCAATTACAACAATTACGTAACTTCATGATCTCGGTATCGCAATACAAAACTGTCTATTTTTAAGATTCTATACTGCTTATTAATAGGTTGGCGATCGCTTGCCCTAAAACCTTCAATTTATGCCATGATTAAATGTTGGTTGAAATGATTATTTAATATATATGTGGAAAAAAATTGCCGAACATATCACCCAAGTAACAGAGGAAAAATTTGAAGTAACTAACCATAGTTCCGTCGGTGGAGGTTGCATCAACAGTGGTTATAAAATAACGAATGGCACTCGCAACTATTTTGTCAAAATTAATCAAGCTTCTCTGGTGGAAATGTTTCGAGCAGAAGCGTTGGGATTAAAGCAAATGTGGGAAACTCAGACTATTCGAGTTCCTAAACCTTTATGCTATGGAACAGAGGGAAATAATTGTTATATAGTATTGGAATGGCTAGACTTAGGCGGTCGCGGTAAGGATAAATCTTGGGAAGAGATGGGGCGTAACTTAGCTGCTTTACATCGCTACCAAGGAAAAAGCGAATTTGGTTGGGATATTAATAATACTATCGGTTCTACACCGCAGATAAATACTTGGGTAGCAGACTGGGCAGAATTTTGGGTACAACATCGCATTGGTTATCAGCTTAAGTTAGCAAAACGTCGGGGTGGCAGTTTTAGTCAGGGCGATCGCCTACTGAAAATTATTCCAGAATTATTAGCAGGTCATCAACCGCAACCTTCTCTAGTTCACGGAGACTTATGGGGGGGAAATGCTTCAGTTACTGCGGATGGAGAACCCGCGATTTTTGACCCGGCTACTTATTGGGGCGATCGGGAAGTTGATATTGCCATGACAGAATTATTTGGTGGTTTTCCCAATGCTTT
Organism: Okeania sp. SIO2F4; assembly: GCF_010672385.1. Taxonomy (GTDB): domain Bacteria; phylum Cyanobacteriota; class Cyanobacteriia; order Cyanobacteriales; family Microcoleaceae; genus Trichodesmium. The sequence continues at coordinate 3,217 of NZ_JAAHGT010000183.1, read as the reverse complement.
TTATCGTGGTTACAATGAAACTTTGCCTTTAGATGATGGCTACAAGCAGCGGAAAATTCTTTATAATCTGTATCATATTTTGAATCATTTTAATTTATTTGGTGGTGGTTATGCTTCTCAAGCAGAAAGAATGATTCAGCAACTCTTATCAGTTATCAGTTAACAGTTATCAGTTATCAGTATTTTCTGGTAATAATCAAAACCTTGTAGGGGCGATTTCCTACGGAATGCTCCGCAAACGCGAATCGCCCCTACTGTGGTCTACTGTGCAGGAAAACTGCTGTAGATCAAATCTGGTTGAATACTTATGTAGTAGTCAGCATTACTAGCGCAGACATTCTCAGGTCTCTCAAATTTAGTCCGTGCTGCAAATATAGGGGCGAATTGCCATTCGCCTTTACTTCCCCCCTTGGGGTTGACTTCTGACTTCAGCTATACCATTTCTCAAAAATTTATAGAGACTTTGATAAGCTGATAGCTGAGTGCTGAGTGCTACTTCAACAGGGACTAAACTCCATAACTGTCAGACTGGTACCAGTATGAACCACTTGTTCGAGTTGGAAACCGCTAGCTGCAAACAAATCTTTATATTCCTCTTCTGTGCGCCAATACCCCCCTGGGTTGGTAATCATCATTTGCACTGCTGCCAAACCAGGTATTGTGCCATCGGGATATTCTACAGGCGCTCCCAAAGAAGGAACTAAAGTTTGTAAAAGTATTACTCTACCATCTTTAGGGAGAGCTTCTCGACAGTTAGTCAGTACCTTAATTGAATCTTCCCGACTAAATACTGATAAAAAATACTTCATTGTAATCGCATCAGCACCTTTTGGTAAAGATTCTAAAGCACTACCACCTACAATTTTTACTGAGTCAAGAACTCCATATTTAGAGATATTATTAGGAGCAGTTTCTACCTCATGGGGTAAGTCAAATAAAATTCCTTTACAGCCAAACCTTTTAACAATATTAGCAATTAATGTTCCTTGATTTCCTCCTACATCCATCACTGTTTCAAAACGACTAAAATCATAAACTTCAAATAATGGATCGACAGCTTCAGCAGTTAGGAAACTCATAGCATTATTGAACAGATATTTACTGTGTGGATTTTCTGTCATAAAAGAACTGTAAAAATCCTTTCCTTTAGCTAATTCAAAAGGTACTTCTCCAGTCTTTAAACTACTTTCTAATTCTCGCCAACCATCCCACATATCAGGTTCTGTAATGTGCATTAAAAAATGACCTATGGATGGGGAATCATCTGTAATTAAAAGTTCTGATAATTCTGTAGCAGCAAAAACACGTCCTGGCTTTTCTACAAATATGCCTAAATGAGCTAAAGCACGCAGCACAACATAAAGTTTTTCTGCTTTTGTTCCTGTTTTTTCTGCTATTATTTCAACAGTTTGTGGTCCATAATGTAGTAAATTTGGGATACCTAAATTTGTAGCAGTATAAACGCATTGACTTTGCCAGTAACCGTAGATAATTCGGTAAATTTTCTTCTTAGATTCTGATGCTGTTCCTAACATAGTTCATCTCCAATTTTTTTACTGTTACTGTAAGTATTCAGCTATTAGCGGTCAGCTCTTAGCTCTCAGCTTTTTAATAAATGAAGCAAGTATTCGTTGAATTTCTACTATATTTTCAACCAGAGAATTGAAGTTGTCAACCTATACAATTGTACAATTGCGTGGCGATAAATGTAGATATGTCTCAGAAGCTGATAGCTGTTAACATAGTTCCTCCGTTTGCGGAGCATTCCACAGGAAAAGAGACTAGCTGAACGCTGAATGCTTACTTATTACTATACTATAAAAGCGTAATTATTAACTAACAAAACTGGTCAATATTCCTAAAATTTTTGGTAATTTTTCCACATAATATTTCTTTCATTAATGGATAATGGATAATTGATAATTGATAATTACAAGAAGGTTAAAACCGCTCGGGAATTGAGTATAAGGAAACATTATTTCTTCTCTCAAGGGGAGATTGGATATGGCGAGGAAACCTCGCCATCCCATCCTAGGTCATGCTCCGCTTTCCGACCGCTTTTCCCCTTGAAAGGGGAGGCAGATTCATTAATTGATAATTGATAATGGATAATTGATAATTACAAGAAGGTTAAAACCGCGCTTGATTGAAGATTGGGAAATATCATTTCTTCTCTTGGTCGATTGGATATGGCGAGGAAACCTCGCCATCCTATCCTAACGGACTGCTCCGCAAACGACCGCTTTTTTCCCCTTAAAAGGGGAGGCTTTAAACCACAATTATTCGGTAAATCTAATACCACAGTTTCACCTTCTAACTCTAAAAATTGCGAAACGGTTCCAGTAGTAATAGCTCCATAAATTTTGGAAATATTGTTACTTTGACGTTGGTTGAAAATTTGAGCTGCTACCATTTCTGCTATACATTGAGCTAAACCAGATTTAAGATTATCGTTTTTAGCTTCTACTAAAGTAATAACTGGTGATTCGATGAAAAGTTGTTGCATTGAATTGCTAATAATAAAATCACAAAAACCATTTAATCCTAGTTCTGTGTCAACATTAAAGTCGATGCCAGAAAATAAACTTATTTGTTGGTTGAAATGTTTTATAACTGCTACTAAGATTGGTGCAACTATTAATTCAGAGCGAGCTTTTTCAGAACCAATTGCTACTGCTAAAGGTAAATATTCTTCCAAATCTTCAATCAGAAATTGACTAGGGGAAACTTCTGGTAAGTTGTGAAATTTTCCTTTGTTAGTTGTCAGAATTATATTAAATTTTTGTTTGAGTTCTTCTAAGGTGAATTTACTGTAAGGCATAGATTTATTCTATTGCAAAATACTCAAACTTTCTGCTAATATTTTTGTTTGTAGTTGGGCTTTAGCCCATAAAATACCTATCTTATAACATTTTTCCATAAAGTTGCCCTTAATAAGATATAACAGCTCTCTGAAAAATTCAGGTCTAGGTAATAATTATTAAGCCTATTGTTAGAGAGAAATGGTGTTAGGGCTAAAGGCCAACTACGAGACTATAATCTAACATTATACTATTACTTAAAATGCTCACTCAAACGTTCTGCTAATACTTTTGTTTGTAGTTGGGCTTTAGCCCATAAAATACCTATCTTATAACATTTTTCCATAAAGTTGCCCTTAATAAGATATAACAGCTCTCTGAAAAATTCAGGTCTAGGTAATAATTATTAAGCCTAT
>NZ_JAAHGT010000182.1:1171-12873 GCF_010672385.1 Okeania sp. SIO2F4 | reverse complement strand
TGGTGAGCAACGGTTGGTATTACTACCTAACCTATCCTACTGGACTGACACATCTAAAATGGTGCTTTATAATAGATTGCTAAATACCTTTCACAGCTTAAGTTTTAGCCATCTAGCACACCCTAAAATAATCAACTATTTTAGATGTGTAACAGTATTATTATAGCAGTTGCCATTACTAGCGCGGACATTCTCGCTCCTCTCAAATTTAGTCCTTGCTGCTTTCTTTAACTTCTGTACTTCGCTCTACCGACGCCTCCCCTATCTGACTTCGCGCCTTCTGACTTCAGCTAGACGTTGTATAGCTTAAAATTATAAGTAATACCAGTTTCAAAAAACAATGCTATATTAACTTTTTTTGTAGTTAGGGAATATCTGGATTTTGCCATATAGGAAGATTAAATAAAGAGCAAGGTTTTTCCCTATTCCCTATTCCCTACTCTTTTTTGACTGTAACGACCTTTTTTGAATTTGGTATAATTGTAATCAGCTTAGAAGTGTTGAAGACAACCTTTGACTTTACCCACAATTTTAGCCTGGGCGCTCTACTAAACAAGAATTTAACTTTCAATTTAACAAATAGTTTCTCAGAATCGAGATTATTTCCGAATTAACTCGACTGCATTAGAATAAATAGAGTGCCTAACCTTCTCCTTCGTTATTTTTATGGTTAATCTTGCTGGATACCAAGATTTTATTCAAATTCATAAGAGTGCGAACTCCCTAGTTTATCGCGCTCGACGAGTTAGCGATACAGCTACTGCCACACTCGGTGAAACCCAACCCGTCATCATCAAATTTCTTAACCAAGACTATCCCACCTCGGAGCAAATTCGACGCTATAAACAGGAATATTATCTCACTTGCCAATTAGAATCTCCTGGTATTATCAAAGCTTATAGTTTGGAAGAATGGCAAAGAAGCTATGCGATTGTTTTAGAAGACTTTGGGGGAATATCCTTAAAACGATGGCTAAAGGAGCATCAAGTCTTATCCACCTTAGAATTTTTACTCCTGGCAATACAAATTACTGAAATTATAGGAAAAATTCACGCTCAAAATGTTATTCATAAAGATATTAATCCCGACAATATTGTTTTTAATCCTAAAACTAAAGAACTTAAAATTATTGACTTTGGCATTGCCACCGAACTTAGTCGAGAAAACCCGACCCTAAAAAATCCCAATGTATTAGAAGGTACTCTAGCTTATATTTCCCCAGAACAAACAGGAAGAATGAATCGGGGTTTAGATTATCGCTCAGATTTTTATTCTTTGGGAGTAACTTTCTATGAAATGTTAACGGGAAAATTGCCCTTTGAAAGTTCTGACCCTTTGGAGTTAGTTCATTCCCACATTGCTAAACCTCCTCCTTCAATTATTAGTAAAGCACAAGAAGAGCAGAAAAAAGTTTCCTCAGTGCTGCCAGATATTATGATGAAATTGAAGGCCCAAAATGCGAAATCTCTACCTTCAACTATTAGTAAGGTAATAGTGAGTAAGGCAAAAATTCCCTCTGTAGTGGTAGATATTGTTATGAAGTTGATGGCAAAGAATGCCGAAGACCGCTATCAAAGTGCTTATGGGTTAAAAGCAGATTTAGAAGAATGTCGCCGACAACTAGAAGGAACAGGAAATATTAATTCTTTCCCATTAGGTCAACAGGATATTTCCGATCGCTTCCAAATTCCCCAAAAACTTTATGGCAGGGAAAAAGAAATAGCAACTTTACTGGCAGCATTTAAGAGAGTTGTCAAAACGGGAAAAGTGGAACTGATGTTAGTGAGCGGTTATTCTGGTATTGGCAAATCATCTCTTGTACAAGAACTTTTCAAACCGATCACCGAATGTCGAGGCTATTTTATCTCTGGCAAATTTGACCAATTTCAACGCAATATTCCTTATTCAGCAATTGTAGCAGCTTTTCGCGGATTGATTGGGCAATTATTGGGGGAAAGTAGAACTAGGTTGCAGGTCTGGCGAGAAAAATTATTGCAGGCATTAGGGAATAACGGACAAATAATCATTGATGTTATTCCCGAAGTAGAATTAATTATCGGCAAACAACCTCCTGTTACTATATTAGGAGCAAATGAATCACAAAATCGTTTCAACCTTGTTTTTTCTGATTTAATTAGTTCTTTATGTGATAATGAGCATCCATTAACTCTATTTATTGATGACTTACAATGGGCAGATTTAGCAACTTTAACATTAATTGAACGGCTATTAGTAGCAGAAAAAACTCAAGATATTTTTCTCTTAGGAGCTTATCGTGATAATGAAGTTTCGGCAAGTCATCCTTTAGCTATTTCTCTCAAAAAGCTGAAGCAAAACAAGGCTGTAATTAACAAAATTAAGTTAAAAAAATTACCTATATATCAAATTGCTTATCTAATTGGCGATACCTTGAAACATAATCCAGAAAAAGTTTGCGACTTAGCTTGGTTGGTTATGGAAAAAACAGGAGGAAATCCTTTCTTTATTAATGAATTTTTACAGGCATTATATAGCGAAGAATTACTAAAATTTAATCATAAATCAAGGATTTGGCAATGGAATATAGAAGCGATAAAGGCTAGGAGATTTACGGATAATGTTGTGGAATTAATGGTGTATAAGCTGCAAAGATTACCCAAATCTAGTCAAGAAGTTTTATCTCTTGCTGCTTGTTTGGGAGCAGAATTTGACTTAAAAACTATCGCTTGGGTAGGAAAAAAATCAGCCCAAGAAACTTTTCAGTTGTTAAAAATTTCTCTCGATCGCAACTTAATTTTACCCCGGTCGGAATTGGATGAAAATCTTCTCATTCAATCTTTTAAATTTAGTCACGATCGCATTCAGCAAGCTGCTTATGCTCTAATTCCGGATGACAAAAAAAACCAGATTCATTATCAGATCGGACAAGTGCTACTGCAAAAGATGTCCCCAGAAACCAAAGAAGAACAGATTTTTGAACTCGTCAATCAACTAAACTATGGAACAGCTTTAATTAGTCAACAAACCGAGCGAGATGAATTAGCTCAACTCAACTTGCTTGCCTGTCGCAAAGCTAGAGATGCCAATGCTTACCAAGCAAGTCGTCAATATGCCAACATTGGGTTGGCTTTGTTGGGAGAAAATAGTTGGTCTAGGCAATATGAAATGACTCTGGAATTCTATGAATTAGCGGCTGAATTGGCTTTTCTATGTGGTGATTTTGAAGTGATGGAACAGTTGATTGAGATAGTGATTGCCAATACCCGCTCTTTAGCACAACAGGTGAATGTTTACCGAATTAGAGTACAAGCATATAACACCCAAAATCAACTAACGCAAGCAATTGCCACTGCTCAACAATTTTTGCAACAACTAGGTATCACTTTTCCCCAACAACCCACACCTGATTATATTAAACAGGCAGTTTCCGAAATTTACCTACTCCTTGGGGACGGAGAAATAGAAAGTTTAGTCGATCTGCCAATAATGGAGGATCAAGAAAAAATTGCAATTGTGGAGATTGCCAATAGCATTATGCCAACTACCTATATTGCTGGCTCTCCCTTATTTCCATTATTGGTATCTTTGTCAGTCAAGCTGTCTATTGAATATGGAAATACTGAAGCTTCTGCCTATGCTTATTCTTGCTATGGCATCATTGCTTGTAATATTTTGCAAGATGTCGATGTCTCAGTCAAGTTTGGTCAACTAGCACTAAAGGTAGTCTCCAAACTGGATTTAAAGGCGGTAAAGCCATTGGTAATACATATTGTGATGTTCTTTCTCCTACATTATAAGTCTCACATCAAAGAAACCATTTATCCCTTACAAGAAGGTTATGGAATAGGTTTAGAGGTAGGCAGCTTGGAATTTGCTGGGTATAATGCTCATGCTTTTTGTTTACAATCTTTTTGGTCTAGTCAACCCCTTGCTTATTTGGAAAAGGCAGCCCATACTTACTTTGATGGGTTAGTACAATTGAATCAATTGGTAGCAGCGAATTGGTGTCGCAGTTGTTGGCTCTCAACATTAAATTTACTCGGAATTAGTAAATATCCAACTATTTTATCTGACTCTGTAGAGTCAGAAGGGGAATTTAGAGGGACAATGATGTCGGGGAATGACTCGTTGGGGTTAGCATTGTTTTACTTGTATAAGATGATGCTGTGTTATATGTTTGAAGAAATTGAAGAGCTTAAAAACTATGTAGGAAAAATTAAGGGGTATGTGTTTGGTTCTCCAGGACTGGTGAGTCAACCAATATTTTATTTTTATGATTCTTTGATTGCTTTAGCAACTTTGAGTGAAGGGAAAAATGAGATGTCAGAGGTGATGGAACGAGTGGAAGAAAATCAAAGGGAACTACAAAAGCAATGGGCAAATTCAGCACCGATGAATTATCAACATAAAGTAGATTTAGTGGAGGCCGAAAAATGCCGAGTATTAGGAAAAAAAGGAGAAGCAATAGAGCTATATGACTTGGCGATATCAGGAGCCAAAGAAAACAAATATATTCAAGAAGAAGCTCTGGCAAATGAACTGGCAGCCAAATTTTATCTTGACTGGCAGCAGGAAAAAATTGCTTCCATTTATATGATGGAAGCACATTACTGTTACAGTCAATGGGGAGCAATAGCAAAAGTCAAGCACCTGGAAGAAAAGTATCCTCAATTGTCGAAAACTTCCAATGACAAAACCTCTTATATGACATGGGATCAGGGTACAAGCAGTTCTACTGATAGTGATTTTTTAGACTTAGCTACAGTGATTAAATCTACCACTGCCATTTCCAGTGAAATTGTTTTGGAAAAATTGCTGGCAACTTTAATGGATATTCTCATTGAAAATGCAGGAGCGCAACGAGGAATCTTGATTTTGCCTCGTGAGGAAGGTTTGTTTATTGAAGCAACGAAGGAAGAATACTCAGATACAGTTTCGGTATTGCAGTCTATTCCTTTGTCTGAATTGAAAATGGTGGCATCAAAAATTGTGTATTATGTTGCCCGTACTCGTCAAACCATTGTTTTGAACAATGCTACTCGTGAAGGGAATTTTACCGACGATCCTTACATTCAAAAATATAAATGTCAGTCCATTGCATGCACTCCTTTAATCAATCAAGGTAAACTCCAAGGTATTATTTATCTAGAAAATAACCTGACTACTGGAGCTTTTACCAAAGAACGCATGGCACTATTACGAACTATTGCTAGTCAAGCAGCAATTTCATTAGAAAATGCCCAACTGTATAACAATATAACTAAATTAAACCAGGCTTATGAGCGTTTTGTTCCGGCTCAGTTTCTCAGCTTTTTAGACAAAAAGAGCATTGTGGATGTGAAACTCGGAGATCAAGTAGAACGGAAAATGACAGTTTTATTTTCTGATATTCGTGATTTTACTACCATCTCGGAACAGATGACCCCAGCGGAAAACTTTGCTTTTATTAATGAATATCTCGGTTATATGGAACCCCAAATTCAAGCTCATGGCGGATTTATTGATAAATATATTGGCGATGCTATTATGGCTCTGTTTCCTAATTCTGCTGATGATGCACTACAAGGGGCGATCGCCATGTTGCAAGAATTGAAAAAATATAATTTATCTCGACAAGAAAATAATCTTGAACCTCTACGCATTGGTATTGGTTTACATACAGGATTATTAATGTTAGGTACTGTAGGGGGATTTGGGCGTATGGATGGAACGGCGATCGGAGATGCGGTGAACCTCTCCTCAAGAGTGGAAGGGTTAACCAAAACTTATGGAGTTTCCCTGTTAATTACCGAGAAAACTTTTATACACTTAAATAATCCCTTAGAATACGATTTCCGATTTATTGCTCAAGTCAAAGCTAAAGGAAAAGCCAAAGCGGTTAGTTTATTTGAAGTATTTTCTGCGGAATCAAAAGAAGTACGGGATGTGAAAATTAGGACAAAAGGGAAGTTTGAAAAAGCAGTCTTGTTATTTCATCAAGAGTTATTTGAACAAGCAGGGGTTTTATTTCAAGAATGCTTAGATGATTATCCAGGCGATCGGGTTGCTCAGATTTATCTGGAATGGTGTCATGAGTATATGGGTTAATTGACATCCTCCCGAGGCTGCTCTGCGAGACAGCGCGGGATTCCCATCCATTAATCAAACAGACCTTCGCTGCATAAAAGGTAGTCCTGTAGTTCTAGTAGACATCTCCAGAAAGAGGGAACAGGGAACAGAGGAGAGTTTCGACTTAGTTAACAATTTACGCAATGAGCGCAATATAATACGGTAGTTATGTTCACATGGCTTTGCAGGGAGGGTGAAATTTGTATCTTCTGCACTAATCGCTGCTTAAACATTTCTGGCACTCTATCTATTAGACCTCTCCAAAAATCCCGCTCGTTACCCTCACTCAGAGGAGTCAGAGGTAAGAGAACAACCATGAATAATAATGTCTATTGACAAAGACTTAAATTTAGGTATAGACTTAAAAGATGCGGTTGGCTTAACCGTCAATGCCTGTGGATGAGTAACCGCCGACGGCCTCAGTAGAAGGCGGTCAGACCCCGCGACGACGTTAGCGTTAGCGCAGCTCCTCCGCAGGAGGCAGCTCCTCTGCAAGAGGCAAGTCGCAAGCGGTGCGACCCCGCGCCGCCGACAGCTCGCTTGCGGAACGCGCACTCCTGTGAGGGAATGCTGACCAAGAGACAGGAAGTAAACATCAATTTGTCACATTATGTCACGCTTTGTATCAGTTTTATGAAGCAGTAATTGATCAATTATGGATAAGAATTGATTTTATTTTTCATTTTTGGAGAAGTTCAGTTATAAGTTAATAAAATCAGGACTTACGCATTTTTGAGTCTTAAACACTATTTATCTATAACGTTATAGTTTTTGAACGCTATATATAGTGTCTCTGCGTAAGTCCTGAAAATCATTATATTATTTTTCCCCCGATTTTTTTGACTCTCCTAAAGGTGCTTTAACCAGTCCTTTACCAGCATCTTTAGGACTGAGACCTAGTGTATCAAGATTTTCAGTTAATTTGTCCCAGAGTTCTTTGCCTCTAGTATCGGGGTATGCCTCAGCGTATAAAGCTGCAATTCCAGCAACATGGGGTGTAGCCATACTGGTGCCACTAATGGTTAGATAGCTCTGATTTCGCCAACTTGAATAAACATTTACACCAGGCCCAACAATATCGACATCTCCTGCTGGATCGGAGCTTTTATCTTGATTGGAAAAGCTAGCAATTTTAAGGTTTGAGTCAACAGCTCCAACAGCCATAATTGACGGACAGTTAGCTGGATGACTTACCGGGTTCGTAATAGATGGCATCAAATTGCGATGACTATTATTACCTGCTGCTGCAATAATCAAGACCTTATTTAACTCTTTATCAGAATTTAACACATTATCAGAATTTAACACAAGAGGATTTAACGCTCTATAAGCGATTGTTTCATAAACTTGAGAATAAGATTGACTGGCGGTTACAGCTCCTCCAATTGACATAGAGATAATCTGACAGCCTTGCTCTATAGCCCATTCAATCCCGGCCAGAATTGATCCATCATTGCCCTTGCCCTCATTATTCAGTACCTTACCAATATAAATCTCTGCTTCATAGGCAATACCATAGCGTCGATCAGTACCCTTCGGATAGCGGGGTCCGCAGGCTGTTCCTGTACAGTGAGTCCCATGACCATGTTTATCTTGAACTTCTTCACCTTCCACAAAGGACTTAGAGATAATTTTTCGATCGACAAAATCAGGATGGTTAAGATCAAAACCTGTATCAAGAATTGCTATCTTAATACCCTTTCCACTACACCCAGAATTAATAACTTCTGTCTCAATTAATCCCCAGGTATTTGTATATTGAGTATCCTCAATTGCAGCGATCGGTACCACTTCTACAATTTTTTCCTCTTCAACCGTCAGAATAGGGGAATTTTCATCTGCTTGAATAGAATTTATCCTACTCTGTTGATCGGGATCGGCATTAATTACAGCAACACCTTGGTTCGGATAAATAATATTCTCCTCACTACTACTTAAGGCTCCAGATGAGTCAGACAACGCCACTCCAGCTTGGTCCTGTAAAAGGCTTCTACCTGCGTTAGTTCCATTGTCTGCAAATAAAACCAATAATCTTCCTGTTGTATCGGCTGGAGAGATGACAGGATTCATTTGATCCCTTGGCATCTTACCCCAACTTTGATTGTTTTGGCTCATTTTTTTTTCCTTTTGAAAAATGATAGAGGTATCTTAGTTAAAACTTTATCCTCTTTTACAATATATTCCGATTCAATTTCTGGCAGTTGACCTTGATTAACAAGAGCTTGATAAATCATCGCTGCTATTTCAGCACGAGTTGCACTCCGATTTGGACTTAATACATTCACCTCAGGATAATTAACAATAAGCTCTTTTGCTGTTCCTGTTATCACTTCTTCTCTTGCCCAATCATTTTCTTTGACTTTCTCGCGATCGCTATAGTATTCAATCAAACTCTGATCGCCACCAGTTAATTCTAGTCCATTAACTAAAGAAACAATCACTTCGATGCGCTTTATATCCTGCTTAGGTTTAAATTTACTATCTGGAAAACCTGTCAAAAATTTCCACTGATAAGCTTGTTGAATTACGTCTTTTGCCCAAAAATATGATTCCACATCTTGAAAATTTTGAGGTGGACGTTTGTTCTTAAAATTGAAAGCTTGAACCAATATAGCTGCATACTCAGCACGAGTAACTTTAGTATCTGGCCGAAATGTAAAATTAGGAAAACCTTTGATAATTCCCCGTGCTGCCAAATTCTCAATAAATTCTTCTGCCCAATGATTTTGGATATCTTTGAATGAGGGAAAGAAAGTAACATCTGGCTCTACAATGAGACTAATACCTGATGGGATTGTTATCGGTAATATATTACCAATAATCTTATAGTTACCTTTTAAGAGCCAAATTGTATCCCCTGCCTTAGCATTCTCTAAAGCAATTTCAATAGTTTTAAGTGGAGCAGACTTACTTCCATCAGAAGTCTTACTTGTTGTAGCTGGATCGACATAAATTGTTCGAGGCAAAGAACAATTAAAATTTGCTAAAGCACATAGATTTATACCAGATATTTTTTTCTTGATAAACTCACCTAGAAAGAGAGTTAAAACTGCTATAATTAGTGCTGAAAATAAAATCGACTTTTGTTTTTTTGAAATAAAGACAATATTTCTAAGCTTTCTAAAATCTAATAACTTGAGTGATTTTTTGTGAAAATCTCTAAGAAATAGAAATAGGTGTTTTAAAGAACTATCTCTAGAGACAGTATTATTTTCGTTCGGAAGCAATGGCTCAACTGGTGAATGACTGGGTATTTTGGGTGGGAAAATTTTCCCTGGTTTCATCTCATCTCCAGGCATACAAGTAACATTATTAGACATATTATCCGTTAGTTCCCAAAGCAGGGCATTGGTTTGTTGCTTATCCAATTGCACTACTAGCGAGCCTGTACCGCTAATATCTGATGGCATCTTGATTTCAAGATAAGTATCCTGCCAGGTGACAATTTTTGCCGATTTCTGTATTTTTGCCGATTTCTGTTGAAAAATAACTTGATTAAGAGAGGAATTAGTTAAGATTCCCAAATTTCCTCCCTCAATCTTAACGAGACTACCCGGTTGCCCTTTTATTGGTTGAATTGTATGAATAAAAGGTAGTTGGAGCCACTGACGTAAGCGATATTCAGCAATTCCTGCTTGGCGACTCAATTCAATAATTGCTCCGGGAATTTGAGTATAACGTTCTAAGTCATCAACAGAACGAACGCTATATTTATTTAGGGTTGCTATTTCATCAGCAGTAATCTGGGGTAAATCTTCGAGCTGATTCATACTGACTTCAGAAACAGTAATGTCACTGTTGAGAGGCTTACGAACCTGGGTAAGCTGACTCTGGAGCACTTGAGCAAAGTCTAGTTTGAGGACAGTTGTGCTAGTCCGATCGTCATCAACTGTATGAAATAGCAATCGACCTTGAGCAGTACGGCGCACTTTGACTTCCAAATCGAGATTCAGTTTTTTGATAGCAAAAGATACTCCACGAGCATAGGATTTTAGAGAAAGTGTATCTTGAGCTTTGTCCAGTTCAGCTGCAATCACATCAACAAGGTCAGATAATTCCCATTCTTGATTTTCATTATAATTCGACTGATTGCCGTTGTGATTATTGCTCACTGTTCCGATCCCAATGGTAATAATTGTTCGATTGTTCGGATTGAATGGTCATCCTGATGCGACCTAACCGACTCTCAGATGGCATTTCTAAAGTTGAGGGCAGAGTCACCATTAATCGTGGTGATGTTGTCGGAGAAAACGGATCGACTTGCAGGTGCAAATGAGCTGGCAAATCCAGTTCAATATCCTTAACCTGCAAGTTTAGGATATCTTCTGGAATATCTAAATGGGTCTCGCTGGTGTGGAGATCGAATAGCTCCTCAGGTTTGACCGTTTGCTCAAATGTACTGCCTAAGTCCCTCAAAATTAGCCCGATTAAATTAGCTAGAGTGATGTTTGCCATATCATTACGACGATCTATTTACTTTTGCTTATTGTTTAATTTAAGTTTGGTTCTAATGGATTTCATTGATGGGTAAGTGCAGCCTGACTAATGGTATACTTTTTAACGTATTATATCGTTATTCTGTGATTAAGTCAAAACTCCCGACGCTATTCTAACTGATAACTAATAACTGAAATGACCGGACAGGTTTATGAACTAAACATCTCCAATAATAAAAAAATCAAATCAATAGAAATCATCAATTATTTCTCCCTGCTCCCTGCTCCCTGCTCCCTATTTTCTGGAGATGTTTACTGGATTATTGTGCCTCTTATTAGACATCTCCAAAAATTAAAAATCAAATCAATTCTCATCCATAAATTATCTATTCTTTCTTCCTGTTCCCTGTTCCCTGTTCCCTGTTCCCTCTTTTATGGTAATAATTGTTCGATTGTTCGGATTGAATGGTCATCCTGATGCGACCTAACCGACTCTCAGATGGCATTTCTAAAGTTGAGGGCAGAGTCACCATTAATCGTGGTGATGTTGTCGGAGAAAACGGATCGACTTGCAGGTGCAAATGAGCTGGCAAATCCAGTTCAATATCCTTAACCTGCAAGTTTAGGATATCTTCTGGAATATCTAAATGGGTCTCGCTGGTGTGGAGATCGAATAGCTCCTCAGGTTTGACCGTTTGCTCAAATGTACTGCCTAAGTCCCTCAAAATTAGCCCGATTAAATTAGCTAGAGTGATGTTTGCCATATCATTACGACGATCTATTTACTTTTGCTTATTGTTTAATTTAAGTTTGGTTCTAATGGATTTCATTGATGGGTAAGTGCAGCCTGACTAATGGTATACTTTTTAACGTATTATATCGTTATTCTGTGATTAAGTCAAAACTCCCGACGCTATTCTAACTGATAACTAATAACTGAAATGACCGGACAGGTTTATGAACTAAACATCTCCAATAATAAAAAAATCAAATCAATAGAAATCATCAATTATTTCTCCCTGCTCCCTGCTCCCTGCTCCCTATTTTCTGGAGATGTTTACTGGATTATTGTGCCTCTTATTAGACATCTCCAAAAATTAAAAATCAAATCAATTCTCATCCATAAATTATCTATTCTTTCTTCCTGTTCCCTGTTCCCTGTTCCCTGTTCCCTCTTTT
>NZ_JAAHGT010000182.1:0-1071 GCF_010672385.1 Okeania sp. SIO2F4 | reverse complement strand
GATGTTTACTGGATTATTGTGCCTCTTATTAGACATCTCCAAAAATTAAAAATCAAATCAATTCTCATCCATAAATTATCTATTCTTTCTTCCTGTTCCCTGTTCCCTGTTCCCTGTTCCCTCTTTTCCGGAGATGTCTATTCTGAAGAAGTTGGAGGAACATAAGGCGGAAAAGACTCCGTTTTGAAACGAATTTTCACCTGACCAATCATTTCTGTACTCATGGTAGTAGAGTCAAATGATGTTTCATTCATAGAGTTAACATTGATATTGGTGTTATCTGTACTGGCTTTAAGTCCCCACCATCCCCCACCTGCACGACCTTTTATGTTGGTACGATTGATATTCTTGTTGTAATTTGCTTTCTGTTTCTCTTGTATTTCACTTGTGGTAATATTAAAGGTAAGTTTTGTCATAATTTCGCCATCAGTAACCACAATCCGAGCCATACCATCCTGTGCCATTTGTCTGAGCTGCTCAATCATATTTGTCGCCAGTAAAGCACTAATTGATTCTCGGATCTGGGTCACTTGATCTTGATTAAAACTGGTTGCACCGTCGGGAATATTTAGTTTTGCCCTGGTCAAGTTTAGTTCTTGCTTGACTAATCCCTTTGTTTCATTGATGAGAGCTGTCACAACATCTTGCAATTGCTCACCTCCGCTTTTCTCTGAAGCTCCAGTTTCTGAGTCTGATGGTAGGTTTAAAAAGCTATAGCCTGGACGGACAGATGTGCCGCCTTCTCCATCTGGGTAGCCTTCAGCAAGATAGAGGTCGATTTGAGCATCGGAGACGTTCTCGGCTTCAAACTGTTGGATCGATTTACTGAGATCGGCAACCAATTTAGCATAGGCTTCCATCTGTTTCACCGTTGCCCCAATAATCGCATCAAACGTGCCATTAATTAGCCCGGCGGTAAATTCAGTAAACCCCAAGTTTTGTACATATGTAGCTGCTTCCATTCCTTGGATTGCATTATCACCAATACTCTCAGCTTCAATTGAACTTGGTCCGATTTCTTGGACTGAAGAAGTACTCAACTCTCCAGATGAACTGTCAGTTTGTGTCAAG
>NZ_JAAHGT010000181.1 GCF_010672385.1 Okeania sp. SIO2F4 | reverse complement strand
TCAAAGATTTCTCACTCTTTGGAAATATTCGGGTTGAAGTGCTGGCAATCAACTGCACCTCGACATAAGATTACACAAATTGAAATCACCCCCTCATATATAATAAAAGAGAGCGAAGGAGGTACTGAAAGAGTACCTCCTAAAATTAACATTTGGGTAGGAATGAAGAAATTCACAGTGGATAATGGTACTGTCTTCTTGACTCTTCCTGAGCGTGATTGGCTTGCTCAGGAGTTAAGCTGCTGGCTAAATTTACCGATTAGCAAGGATTTTTAACAAAAAATTTTGACTCGCCAAAAAGTTAAAATTTAGGAAGGTAAAAGAGCTAAGTATTGGGAAAAGATGAAGAATACTTAGAGGTCTTACTCCCATCACAATAGAAGAAATTGGAAGTAGTCAAATATGATAATTCTTAACTCACAACTTCTTATATAAATAGGACTTACGCACCAGACCACAGATATAGCGTAAAAAACTATAACGTTATAGTTTTTGAACTCTATATATAGTAGCTTTGCGTAAGTCCTGATAAAATCAGGTTGAACACTTATTATATAACTCGATTCTATATCATCCGAAAATTTCAATAACTATAACGTTGCGCTTTGGGGTCATACCCCTCATTAGCGAAAAAAATCAGAAAGCATTACCGTAGGAGTTTGGTTTCCAAACCCTCATATAAAATCAGGTTGAACACTTATTGTATATCTGCGGGAGATTTTTGACAGGGTACAGGGGGAGATTGAATCAGGACTTACGCATGGGTACTGCATATAGCGCCAAAAACTATAACGTTATAGTTTTTAAACTCTACATATATGGTCTATGCGTAAGTCCTATGAATATTGAAGTCTAGATAGAATTATGAACATATATTTAGATAACCGGATTCTATATTGCTTCTTACTCCTTACTTCCTAATAATTTCCAGAATACCTTTATCTCCATCAAGATTAGCTTCCACTCCCACAGGTAAAGCAGCATTAGGGCTGTCATGACCAAAAGGAAGGTCAGAAACAATAGGAATATTTAGGTCAGCCAAGCGATCGCGCAATACGTCCTCTACAGTAAACTCAGTATGATTCATTCGTCCAGGGGAACACTTACTAAAGCGCCCCAGAGCGATACCTTTAACCTGCTGCAAAACACCAGCCATACGCCAGTGGGTTAACATTCGGTCAATACGATAAGGAACTTCATTTGTATCTTCTAAGGCTAAAATTGTCCCACTCAAATCTGGTTGATACTTAGTACCTAATAAATGAGTAGCAACAGTCAAATTAGCAGGCATTAAATAACCCTTTGCTTGACCACCACCCCAACCATTTCCTTTTAAAGGTTGTAGAGGACGACCCTCTATCAAATCAAACAGTCGTTGGATTGACCACTCTGGTTCGGCAGATAAGGTAGTCAATAATGGACCATGAACGCAGAGAAAGTCCATCTTACTAAAAGTCCAGAGTAGGGCTGTAATATCAGAAAAACCAATCAACCATTTAGGAGTAGATGTTGATGGCCATTGCCAATTTTCGAGTAAGCGAGTAGCACCATAACCACCCCTAGAACAGAGAATGCCACTAATATTTTTATTATTAATAGCTGTTGCTAATTGACTACAGCGACTTTCATCTGTACCTGCTAAATAACCCCACTGCTTGTCGTAGTTAGGAGTGAGTTCTACTTGATAGTCACGCGATCGCCAAATTTCCACTCCTTTTTTCAAAGCATCTAACTCTCGCAAACAGCCACTGGGTGAAATAACTTGTAGTAAGTCACCTGGTTTTAAGTAGTTTTGATTTAGCATATTAAGTACGATTCTCCCTAATTATGTTGTAGTAGACTGACACAGCTAAAATAGTGCATTAGATTTTTCACTGTAATTGTTGCCCTAGCAAGGTTTGGCAAATTTTCCTAAAGCAACATTTAAGGCGTGTCAGTCCAGTAGTCCTATTCACAATTAAAATATTACGATTTCGGTCGCCTACTCTTTCATACCTCCAGTCGTCAACAGCTTCCTTAGCTAAGTAAAGCCCCCAGCCACCTGGGTCTAAATTTTCTAAAAGTTCTCTTAAAGTTTCCCCTGTCACAGTTTCTCTTGTTGTGGGGTCAAATAGTATTGCAGTATCTTCAAGAACAATAGCGAGACTTTCGCAATCTATTTTAGCTTCCAGATATATATTTCCTTCTAATCCAGCTTCATCATAACCATGAGTAATAATATTTGTTGCTATTTCATCCACTGCTCTCTTCAATGATGCTTCTCTTGTTTCTAAACCAGCTTCTTGTGCTGCTGAAGCTACATATTGACGAATTTTTTGTAAATAGTCTAGGCTACCAGGCACTTCTAAAGGTTCCATAAATACTCCTTTTTTTGAGTTTTTTAGAAATAGTTTTAGTTAATTTATACCCACCTTTAACATTCAAATACAATCAAATTATAGTAAATATTCCACTTGGTAGCCACGCGATTAGTAAATATTCCACTCCTTTGTTAAAAATATCTAACTCTCGTAGACACCCAGTAAGTGAAATAACTTGTAGTAATACCAATTCACTTTAAGGATGTCACAAATAGTTTCAAACTTTAAATGTCAAATAATTGCCTCAAACTGTTGTCTTGTCAATTTTTTTAGCCTATCCAATCTAACTTCAGAATTCTGAATTCTGAATTCCGTAAAACGGTATAAGTCACCTGGTTTTAAGTAGTTTTGATTTAGCATATTCAGTACAATTATCCCTATTATGTTGTCGTCCTATTCATAATTAAAATATTACGATTTCGGTCGCCTAATCTTTCATACTTAAATTCATCAACACCCTCCATCGCTAAGTATACTCCTAAACCACCAATGGTACCTTCTTCTAAATTGCTTTGTAAATCTTCTTCTGTAAATGGTTCTTGTATAGTAGGGTCGTAAGGTATGGCTGTATCTTCAATACAAACAGTTAAATTTTGCTCATTTCTTTCTGCTTTGAGAAAAATATTTCCTTCTAATCCATTCTTATTATAACCATGAGTAATAATATTTGTTGCTATTTCATCTACTGCTAAACATAGTTTATATGATGCTTTCTTTTCTAAACCCGCTTCTGTTGCTGCTGACTTAATATATTGACGAATTTCTCCTAAATTCTCTAGTTTTCCTGGTAATATTAATGCTTCCATAAATACTCCTTTTTTTGTTTTATGCTAAGAGTTTTAGTTAATTTATTTGCACTGCCAATATAGTAATATCATCAAATTGTGGTACATATTCTATATAATCAAACAATCTATTTTTAATCTAATCTATCAATTATGACCCATAATTCGCAGGTTTTTCTACTATTTTTTTAAGTCTTTTATATGTAAATTAAGTTTCCCTCCATTTACCGAATAATTAAGGTAAAAAGCCTCTCCTAATTAGGAGAAACAAGCGGTCGGAAAGCGAAGCATGGAGTAGGATGGGATGGCGAGGTCTCCCGCTCTTTCAGAGCCGCTGCCTCTTGCCTCCTTTCCTTCGGAATGCTACGCAAACGGAGGAGCTGCCTCTTTCAGAGGAGCTGCCTCTTTCAGAGGAGCTGCCTCTTGCTACGGTAGCTCTCGCTTTTCATGTCGCGCAGCGTTGAAGTTGTGCGTTAGCGTTAGCGTCATATCCAATCTCCCCTCGATCAGAAAAAATTTTCACGCTCCGCGTCAATCCAATCCGTTTTAGGGAGAGGTAATTATCCATTAATGAAATAGCTGAGTCAACCTGTATTTGGATCTAGCACCCCAAAAAATCTTGTTATTAAGATAACAGTGTAGGAGAAAAATAGGGAAAAATCAGGTTTTTTGAATTAAGGAAATCTGCCATGTCTACTTACCCTTTTATTTAGCCAATTTTCACGACATAGCAGATTCTCATAGGTTATTAATTAGGGCTTGCTGATTAATTCTAAAAGCATTTACAGGTAAAGGGTTTAGCCTTCTTAGATGCAAAAAAAAGTGCTCTTGTTTAAGTCTAAAACCCTCAAAAAGTTAGCATTTTGGGCAAAATAAGGACAGAAAAATTGAAGGACAACTCTTACTCTTATCTCCTCTAAATTCCCTGTTTCTCCTGACTGCTGACTCCTGACTCCTGAGTCCTACCTCTACCAAAAGACTTTCCATAAGCAAACCCTAATTAAGCTTCTATCTTAGCCGCATCATACTCATCTAGCAAATAAACACTTTGATTGAAGCCAGTTTTGGTGATAGTATCCAGCACCATTTCTTGAACACCTACCATATAAATATCAACACCTGTTCCCATTTTTTGTTTAGCAAAAATCAATATCCGTAGACCCGCACTTGCCATAAATTCTAGGTCTTGCATCATCAAAACAAGTCTTTTCGGACTTGTCGCTGCTGCCTCTTCTACTTTTGTTTTAAACTCAGGAGCTGTAGCTCCATCTAGTTCTCCAGATAATGTTATTTTAGCAATATTATCTTTGATTGTTTCTAGGGTTACTGTAAAAGCCATAATTTTTCCTTTGTTGTTGATTTTTTTTGGATTTTGTAGCAATTTCACTATAGGTGAAATTTTTGGTCTCTTTATAATATCATTTCTGAGTTTATTTACTTACCAAAATAACTACGGAGCGATCGCCAACCATTAACCCCTGTTGATTTTCCAATATAGGTTCAGTTCCTGGTTCCCAAGCATCTTCTGGTGAGCTACAAGCAGTATTAGCAAAAACGTGCCAATGTTTCCCCTCTGATAAACCGGGAATTTCAAACCAGACAGTTTCCCAGTGCATATTCATTGCTACATAAATATCATTATCTTGCTCTGTTGCCTCTCTAGCGTGTTTACCACAAAGCATAAAAGCCAAAGTTCGAGAATGAGCTGACCAGTCAGCATTCCAAACCTTAGTACCATGCCAAGTAATATCAGAATTTCCACTACCTGCATAATCTTGATTTCGGAAATGGTTGCGATTTCTCAATACTGGGTGAGCTTTCCGAAATGCAATGCAATTTTTCACAAACCTAAATAACTCAGCATTAGTTTCCAATAATTCCCAGTTTAGCCAATTTAGTTCCGAGTCATGGCAATAAGTATTATTATTACCATTTTTGCTCCGCCCTATTTCATCACCCATCAACAACATAGGAACACCTTGACTAACCATCATAATTGCGATCGCATTTCGCATCTGACGACTACGCAAAGCATTTATCCCTGGATCATCAGTCCAACCCTCCGCTCCACAGTTCCAACTTTCGTTATCATTCGCACCATCATTATTATTTTCACCATTAGCTTCGTTATGTTTCTCATTGTAGGAAACCATATCAGCTAGAGTGAAACCGTCATGGGCAGTAATAAAATTAATAGATGTTGCAGGTGCGCGACCTTGCCAAGCATATAAGTCTGGGGAACCTTGTAATCGTTGCGCCATTTCCCCTACAGTACAATCACCTTTAATAAATTTACGAATTGCATCGCGATACTTACCATTCCATTCTGCCCAACGTCCAAAAGCAGGGAAAGAACCCACCTGATATAAACCACCAGCATCCCAAGCTTCTGCAATCAACTTACAGTTAGCTAAAATTGGGTCAAAAGCCAAAGTTTCTAATAGTGGAGGATTTGCTAGAGGTGCGCCCCAGGGGTCGCGTCCGAGAATTGAAGCCAAATCAAACCGGAAACCATCAATATGGTATTCACTTGCCCAATAGCGCAAACAATCTAACACAACATTTCTAACAATAGGATTATTACAGTTAATAGTATTACCACAACCACTAAAGTTAAAATAATAACCTTCCGGCGTCAACATATAATATGTCTTATTATCAATACCCCGGAAAGAAATTGTCGGACCATTTTCATTTCCTTCTGCTGTGTGGTTGAACACAACATCCAGAATTACCTCAATTCCATTTTTATGCAGCTCTTTAACTAGAGTTTTTAACTCATCCATCTGCATTCCTAACTTACCTGTAGCTGCATATCCTGCCTTGGGAGCAAAAAATCCAACCGTGCTATAACCCCAATAATTGTAGAGCATTTCCCCTGTTATCGGGCTGGGGCGGGAATTTTCAAACTCATCAAATTCGTAGATCGGCATCAACTCCACCGCGTTAACACCCAATTCTTTGAGGTAAGGAATTTTTTCCCGGATAGCAGCAAATGTTCCCGGATGTTTGACACCAGAAGAGGGATGAGCAGTAAAGCTGCGAACGTGCATTTCATAAATAATTTGATCTTGTGGCGGTATTTCTAGAGGGCGGTCATTTTCCCAGTCAAAATCATCATAAGCAATTCTAGCTCGATGTTGATAATTGTCATCCCAGTTAGGAAAGACTCCCCAAATATCCCGACCCCCAATAACCTTAGCGTAGGGATCCATGAGAATTTTACTTTTATCGAACCATTGACCGTCATGGAAATTATTAGGTCCATCCATGCGGTAACCATATTCGATATTTTCTATATCTAGGTCGAAGACAATCATGCAATAAACGTTCCCAATTCTAAATTCTTCGGGAAAGGGAATTTCTGCCATTGGTTTTGGATCACCTTTTTGAAACAAGACCAATGTACAGGATGTGGCATGAGAAGAGAAGATGGAAAAATTTACTCCCCCCGGCACCAGAGTTGCACCGAATGGAAAAGGTTTCCCACTACGCAGTTTCAAGTCACCGTGACTGTGGGTAGGGTGAATATCAATACGATCTAATTGCATGACTTTATGATTAATTATGATGGGGAAATAGGAGAGGTAATTAATAACATCTCCGGAAAATATGGAACACTTAACACTTAACACTTAACACTTAACCCACCCCTAACCCCTCCGGTGGAGGGGAGTAATTGATAATTTATGGATGAGAATTGATTTGATTTTTAATTTTCACGCCTATGTCTAATAATTAATAATTCAGGACTTAGGCTCCTACAGCGTATTTTCGTCATTGCGACCCATATGGAAGCAATCTCAAATCCTAGCTATTGGTAGGGTGTGTTAGCGGTAGCGTAACGCACAAAGACCTATATCTATTGCCAGTGCGTAAGTCCTATTTATATTTCTTACTCCGTTCTTAGAAACCTATGATTATCTATATAAATCTATGATTTTCTCTAGATAGCCTGTTCTATTCCCTATTCCACTGGTAACGTCGGCGTTCTCCAGATCCTCTGGCTGTCACGGGCGTTTGCTGCGCAACGCTAGCGCGAAACGCGGAACGCGGAGCGTAGCTCTCACTGCCCGCCATAGCTAAATTTAATGCTGCATTCAAGTCTCGTTCGCGCGGTTCGTTGCGGAGCAATCACAAATGAAATTGCAGTATTCGCAATTTGATTGCGCGCTCTGATAACAACAGAGACCCGCGATTCAGTTCCACACCTACTGCAGGTCTTAGAACTAGGAAACCATCTATCCACATATAGCAGCTCAGAACCATATAACTTGCACTTGTACTCGCGCCTGTCGGCGAAACTCGTAAAACCCCATAGACTAGGGCAGCCTTAGCTAGCTTGTGATTTGCCATCATTCCTGATACATTTAAGTCTTCACCCACCCCTCTAGCTCCCATCCCGGGAGGGGATGGGGGTGGGTTGTGATTCTTGGCTAAGTAAGCTGTCAATTTATGGAATGTATCTTTTCTGATGTTAGCTATTCTGCTATGTAACTGAGCTATCTTTAGTTGTGCTTTTCTCCAATTATTAGAAAACTTGACTTGATGTCGGTTCAGATATTGCAACCGAGAAAGTTTAGCTTCTAATTTTCTTTTCGATTTAGCACCCTCAAATACTTCACCAGTCGATAACGTAGCTAATGATTTTACTCCTAAATCTACTCCAACTACATCTACTGATTTCTCAGTAATTATATTTGCTGTTTCTCAGAGCGAAACTGACAAACCATCTATCAGCTTTTTTAGTTATAGTTATAGCCACACGGAGTAACATTGTCTGGCAAAATTTCATAAGTTTTCACCCATGCGATTCTTGGTAATTTTATGCGATTAAAGCCTACTGATATTGAGCCCGATACGAGTAAAACTATCGTCTTTACCTTTTTTCTTGAATTTAGGTTGACCAGACACTTTGGTGAATCTTCGTTTCCAAGCTAGAGATAAATACCTCAAAGCATACTGAGGCACTGTTTTAGACACTTCGTACCGACCAATAGTTATGAGGTTTAACCATTGCTACTAAAAGTTTATGCTTATTCGTTGCCGTCGGAAATTTAAGTTTACTATCAGGATTATTTGAATTGTGATTAAGGATGTTTTTAGTTAACCACAATCCCCAATTGTAAGCATGACGGGCCACACCTGCGTGTTTAGCCAGCAGCGTTTTTTGCTGGTTTATGGGATGTAATTCAGTTTTGAATCCTAATAGCATAAAACAGATAATCCCAGATTTTTATAGATAATACCAGATTTTAGCCAACAGTTACAAGCCCTTTCACAAAAATTGGATATGTACTTTAAATGCTGAACAGCTTAACAAGATTTTACCGAATAATTAAGGTAAAATGCCTCTCATGGGCAAGGAGAAACAATGAATTAATTTTCTTTTTATTCAATTCTTTTCCTTTTAGGGAGAGGTAATTATCCATGATCAATTATCAATTATTGACTTTAGCGTTGCCATTCCTGACTCAACATTTTCAGCAGTTGCAAAAAAGTCTAGAAACCCAGTCACAGACATGGTATCTTGAAGATCTTCAGAAAGTCCGACTAATACTACTTTTCCTTTTTTTGCTTGTGTTTGTCGGTACAATGATAGTAATGTACGCAACCCTGCACTAGACATATATGGCACATTGCTCATATTTATCAGAATTTTGCATTCAGGAGTCGCTAGGGGGAGAATTTCTTCTGAAACTTTAGGTGCTGTACTAGCATCAATATCCCCTGTTAGTTCTACTACTGTAATATTTTCTTCTATTGTTCTAATATTAATTTCGATTGCCATTGGATTTAGTGTAATAATACTCAGGTGTTTAGATAGATTGGGTTGAAGAACGTTTGTCTAGGACAGGCTAATGCCAGTGTGGAACGTCTCTGTTAGGGCAGCTTATCCGCAGGATAAGGAGAAAACCCAACACAATAGGTATTATATAGAATCCGGTTATATAATAATATAGGAAGTATCGGGAGATGGGAAGATGGGGAGATGGGAAGATGGGAAGATGGGGAGATGGGGAGATGGGGAGGTAAATTTTCACCTTTTCCCCCTATTCTATTTCTCTAACTCCTGAGTTCTGTACGTCCCCAAAAGGAAAGGTTAGGACAGCTCTACACTTTTGAACTCAGACAAAGTCAGGACTTATGCAGAGACTCTACATATAGCGAGGGCGAATCCCATTTGCCCCTACATATGGTGGTTTAAAAGTCGATTTGTGTAAGTCCTGAAAGTAAGACTTTCCCTTCTTCCTTCTTCCTTCTTCCTTCTTCCTTCTTCCTTCTTCCTTCTTCCTTCTTCTTTCTTCCTTCTTCCCTCTTCCCTCTTCCTTCAGGTAGGTACAATATTTACCTTAACTTTCACCCTTTCTTTAGTATCAGGCAATTTAACACTCAGTTTATCAGCATCAAAATCACTGTAGGGTTTGCCATCAATTTCTACAGAGCCAATTTTAATACTACCTGGAGGTAGAATATCTGGCGACACCCGCAGAATATTATCAGGGAAACCACCAGGAATAGGCTTAAAGTAAAAATCCATTGGCTGCTTATTAACCAATAGATTAGTATAAACAGCCGCGAGGAAAGCTAACTCTGTAGAGTGATAACCGCTCATGGAGTGGGAACCTTTACCCCGTTCGTTACCACTTGCCAAGAAAGGAATACCATTAGCAAGAACGTTGAAATAAACCCCTCCATCTTCTGTATCTAAGAACCAAGCGTTGTAAAAAGCAGCAGCTTCCCGCGCTAACCGATGATATTCCGGCTCTTTGAGAATTCCGGCGAGAATATAATAAGCTAGAATAGACTGTTCTTGCTGCCACCAAGCTTTGCGGTCGTGCCAAACAAAACGGTGAGTCTTTTCACCTTCTCCTAATGCTCTTTCTACCACATCATACCAACCACCTCGTTGTTGGTCACTACCCACTCCTGGCATTAACTCAGCAATTTTCTTTGCCAGATTAACATAAGCATCCTTGGGTTTGAGACTATTCATCCGCATCAAATTCCAAGCAATTTTCATGTTGTGACCAACTACTGCTCGGTTTTGCTGCCATCCCCAAGTCTGGTCTGGACTCCAATCTTCAAAGAATTTTTCATTGACGAAGGGGGAGTTTTCATAATCGGGGAAACGCTTTTCAATAGTATCGAAAGTGTATTCAAGCATATCTGCATATTCTGGTTTTTCTGTTACTAACCAGAGATTAATTAGATATGCTGGTGCATGGTCACCAACTGAGTTCCAGTTTTTCGTACCTTTGTTCCGACCTAATGACTCACTCAGAGGATCTAGAGTAATAGGATCTAAGTGGGAATAATAACCACCACGTTTGCTCTTATCCAGGTAGAAGTCGTTGAATAACTTAATCGTTTTCTCGGTATCGTCCATGATCCGAGGGTCGCCATTGAGCCGATATGTTTGTAATGGACCTGCAAGGGCGTAAATTTGTTCGTAAGCAGGAATAGCATCGTAGTCATCGCCAAATTCTGAAGCGAAGATTTTTTGTTCCCGCTCTCCTTGTACATCAATACCGTGATACCAATAGACAATTCCTTCGTCTAAGTCTACAAACCTCATGTGGTCTCGCAGATATTCGGTGCCTTTTTCTGCTGCTTCTAGAAAAGTTTCTTCCCCAGTCATCATATAGGCAGTTGCCATCCCGTAAACCATCCGGGAAATAGTATCAGTTTCTTGAGAGAAGTTTACCTGAGATTTTGCACCGGATAGACTTAGGGTTGTGCGATAGTTGCGATAATCAATTTCTTCATCGCCAAACTGAGCTTTGACATAAAAATTAGCAAGGGAACGCACCTGGTCTACCCACCAGTTTGGTTTCTCAAAAACGTAGTCGTCTGCTTGGCGACCGACAAATATAATTTGTTTGGCTTCAAATATGGGGCTATCTGGGTAAAAGACTCCGTATGTAAATATATACCTACCAGGTACTAACATTGACCGCATCGAACCTGTAGCATCTGGGTATGCTTCGTCTAAGTTTTGTACGAGTTTGGCGTAAGATATCGGACTTAGTCTGGCTTGAAATTCTCTGCCATCTGTTGTTTTGATGCCAAAAATGTCTTTTTCTTTGTCGAAACTGGTGACATATCCTGCTATTAGGTCGGAAAAGGTAAATTCTAAGGGGATACTCATTTTTTGGTTATCTTTGACAATGTTTACAAATAGAAATTAAAAAATCATGATTTCTGCTAACTCTTGTAGCCATTTGTTCTGTCTACTTAGTTGGGAAATGTGGAGCATATAGCAATAGACAGGTAGGGCGCGGATATATAATAATGATGAATCTTAGACTAGGCTATTTTTTTTCACTGTTTCCTATTCCCTATTCCTTGGTCTATAAACACCTTGCTCGCACTCACCAATAATTGAAATTTGGCAGACTACTCTGGTCATTTTTTTCAGTTTCACCTCATAATTCAGAATAATTCAGACTAGAATTATGAGATGAAACTTTCCTCTAATTACCTCTGAAAAAAGCCAGAACTACAAATCAATTATTAGCTTCGATCGCTTCTACAAATTTTTCCATAAATTCATCTGTCACCCCTGGATGTTTTGCCGTAATTAAGTTACCATCAATTACTAAATCTGCTGTTTGATCTCCATTAAATATTACATCTGCTCCAGCATTTTCTACATCACAAATAATGTTATGAGCGCAGGTAACTTTTTTATTTTTAATCATTTCATTGTCGGCACAAAATAGCCATAAACTATGACAAATTGCTCCTAATTTTACATTTTCAGTATTGACAGCTTTGCGGAGAAATGCTACTGCTGGAGCTTGGTTGGGTTCTCCTTTTTTGGGGTTTACCTGATACCTCAATCTATCCATAGCATAAGCGCCAATACAAATTATCCCTTTATAGTCTGAGGGGTTAATATCATTAACTTCTGTAGAAACAGTAACTTGTTGTTCGACAACATTATTTTCTGGGTTAGAGCCAAAATGTAATTCTTTTTGCCCCCACAGATGAGTAATATATTCTACTTCATAGCCTTTTTGAGGGAAAAATTCATTAAATTTCAGATATTCTGTAGAATCGAAATGGTCTTCAATTAAAACTCCAATTTTACCTTTTGTTGCTGTTGCCATATTTTTGTTGCTCCTGATTTTCTTTATAGTGTATAATCTACTTTCGTGTCAAGCCTTAAATGTTACTTTAGAAAAATGGTACGATGATGATTTTTAAACACTTTTTGTCAAAAATCTATTGCACTACTTTCAGCTTGACACGACACTACGAATTAATTTTTGACATTTTTAAGATATTATCTGTTAAACCGCAATATTGATTGGTTTTCCCATAGAATGCCCCCCTTTCAAAGCTATGCTTTATAAACATCTTTCTTAAGATAAAACTTAGACATTAGAAAAAGGTTATGTTTATTACGATTCAATGGATATGATAGGAGAGTAAACGTATTTAATTAGAGGCGAAACTCCCCCCACCTCCCCATCTCCCCACCCCCCCATCTCCCTATCAGAAAAGGATTTTAGGAGTTCCTTATCAGGGATAGCTTTCACTCGTGGGGATCGAGAGCGCCGGTCTTCAAGCAACATTTTGATAAATTGATTAGCCAAAATTTATGAATAACTATAATTTTACAGTTTGTCGTCTATTGACATCCTCCCGACGCTGCTCTCACGAGACAGCGCGGGATTCCCTAACAGTGATGCTAGGGACTTTCTGCTTCAATGCACCCGCCTGACGAGATTTACTCCCAGAAGGTCTTACAGTCGCTCCAC